>NZ_ALJG01000143.1 GCF_000286315.1 Paenisporosarcina sp. TG20
GCCTTGCCACATATGACGAAGGGTGATGCCATTGTTAACACCTCTTCCGTTACGGCTTATCGAGGATCTCCAGGTCTTATTGATTATTCAGCGACCAAAGGAGCTATTACCACCTTTACACGCTCGCTCGCATTAAATTTAGTTGATCAAGGAATTCGTGTGAATGCCGTGGCACCTGGTCCTATTTGGACTCCACTGATTCCGGCAACCTTCGATAAAGAAAAAGTAAAACATCAGGGAGAAGATACACCGATGAAACGACGCGGGCAACCAGCTGAAAACGCACCTGCATATGTCTTCTTAGCTTCTACAGACTCGAGCTACATGACGGGACAAACCATTCACGTAGACGGCGGAGATTTCGTAGGATCATAAACCCAACGTTTTCAGTAGGAAGTCACATATTTCAACCAAAATTGCAGGCAAAAGAGATTGGGTTATTTGTCGCCGATTTCTTATTTAAAATCAAAAAAAGTACCTAACTATCGCACAAATCTACACTGTCCTAAAATTGGAAGGCTAGACTAAGCGAATTTAAAAGTTTTTTTCATAGGTGCCTGATTTAATAACGGCTCAATCTATTATATCATGCAAGTACAATGACAAATTCCAAACGTTTGATTCACCTATTCACCTTTGGTATAATGACATCAGAATGTGAGTAACATAAAAAAGACCGTTGGTGGTCGAACACCAAACGATCAACGTAATAGCAGGTTCCCTTCAAGGGGATTGGCTAAATGGTAGGAATAACCCATCTGAGCGACTAACTCAAGGATGGGTTATTTTTTATGCTTAAATGAAAGTACTAATACAATTAATGTCGCAAATGTTACTGCAAACATTAGTGTTTCAAATACTGTCATGGCACCACCCCCTTTCGAAACGGGAGTGGCCAACCATCCTTGAGTTACCTATTCTATTACCCTCTTATTATACCACACATATGTTCTGTTTTTGTCATTTGGTTTTCGATCTGTCACTTTAGCATGCAATTCAAAGTGATAAAAAAGACCATTTTACGCTTGAACATTAAACAGTCAATATAACTTAGGATCCTTCAATTCAATTGGCTATATAGTTGAAGTACCCCATCTGAGCGCTAACTCAAGGATGGGTTATTTTTATGACTAAATGACAGAATTGCTACGATCAATACTATAAAAATAATACAAACATTTAATGTTTCGTATACGGACACTAGTACTCCCCCTGCTGCCCCAGTGACACTCCAACAAAAGAGTACATGCAATCCAATCTTGAATTGCAGAAAACTGTCAGAATTGTTTTCATCCCTTGGATGCGAATTAATTACTCATTGTCGGACTACACAATGACTAATCCCAAAGTTTGATTCACTTAATCACCTTTGGTATAATGATATCAGAATATGAGCACAATAAAAAAGACCGTTTGGTGGTCGAACACCAAACGATCAAAGTAATAGTAGGTTCCCTTCAAGGAGATTGGCTAGAATAGGAGTAACCCATCTGAGCAGCTAACTCAAGGATGGGTTATTTTTTATGGTTAAAGGACAGAATTGACACGATTAATGCTGCAAAAGTTACTGCGAACAATAATGCTTCGAATACTGACACCGGCACCACCCCCTTTCGAACGGGAGTGAGCCATCCACCCTTGAGTTACCTATTTTATTACTCTTATATTATACCACACATATGTTCTATTTCCGTCTTTTGAATTTAGCTGTGTCACATTTGCATGCAATTCAAAGTGATAAAAAAGACCATTTTACGCTTGACACACCAAACAGTTTATGTAACTCAATTAGAGGGTTAAATAGTTGGAGTACCCCATCTGAGCGCTATCTCAAGGATGGGTTAATTTATGCAATATTACAAAAATCAAGCAAGCATTAATGTATCGTATACGGACATCAGCACGCCTGCCTGCTGCCCCAGTGACACTCCAACAAAAGAATGCATGCAGTCCAATCTTTAATTGTCAGAATTGTTTTTATCCCTGGGACGCGAATTATTAGCACCCATCGTATTGGCAATCTTTGTTGCCCTGTATTATTCTGCAATTTGGCGCATGGAAATAATTACTGCTCTCGTTTTATTTACATTGCTGGTTTATAGCGTTCAGTTCACATATAACTTTCGAATGTGGAAAAAACACGAGAAGAACGTATAGATGCCCCAATCTCATCTGCAACCAATTAGAAAATAACACACTTCGAAGAACAGTTCCGTTGATGAAACTCAGTGGAACTGTTTTTTATTAATGTGCCGCATACGGACACTAGCACTCCTCCCTGCTGCCCCAGTGACACTCCAACAAAAGAATACATGCAGTCCAATCTTTAATTGTCAGAATTGTTTTTATCCCTGGGACGCGAATAAAGACCCCCCTAGCAGAATTTCACTCTGCTAGGGGGGGATATATAGGATGGGGGTCCTTATATATTAAAGTAGTTTACTGCCTGTCTTATAATGCGTTGTTACCACGTTACTTATCCTTGTCCATACGTTCTTTGTATTGATCAGTTGTGATGTCTTCATCTTCGTTTAAAGAATTTGTGTCTAATTTGCGTTGGTGTTCCTTATCGTTTGAGCGATAGTTTAGTTCTGTATTTCTTGGGTCTTTATCGAAATCATGTTTTACATTCTTTTCTGTTGTGAATTTACTTTCTTCTTCATCACCAAATACTGCGGGACCTAGATTTGGATTTACTCCTGGTGACTGGAAGCCCTCGGTTTTATAAGCATCGGTAATCGGTTCATTGGTAGTTATTCTGTTATTTTTAGCTTCAATGTCATTTAACTTTGAAGTTACATCTCTATTTGTATCTCTATCTGGATCCATGTCTATATTTTCTTCATTTTGATTTCTTTCATTATTTGTTGGTCGATGCTCTTGAACCGTTTGCTTTTCCTGCATCGAGGTTCCGATATGATCGGTGTCTCTAGCTAAGACTGGATCCGTGCTAAATGACTCACCTCGAGCAAAACGATCTACAGGTTCATCGTATCTGCCATCGGTTTCATTGACAAATTCGTTTGTCGATTTTTCAAATCCTTGCTCTTTTGCATATTCACTTTCGGGTTCATCTTGTTTTGATTCATGCTTGTTTACATTACTAGGCTCTTCAGAACCGAATGTAGTGGTTTCATTTGCACCATTAGTAGTTTCCGATTCAGTAAATCGAGATTCAACAAAATCCGTCCCAGCTGTTGCTGTCATCTGTGGATCTTTTGTATGGACACGGTTGTCAATTCCTGCACCTGTCGTATCAAGTGGTCTGTTATCTCCACTGTATGATTCATAACTATTACCGGTTGCACCAAACGTATCATATTCTTCTTCGTTGAAAACCTCTATGTTTCCATCAGGAGCGTAATCAGTATATAAAACAAAGCTACCTCTGGCAACTTCACCCGAATACTTTTCTTTTTCAGCTTCAGTTAAATTAAGAGGACGAAGCCCTTCTGTTACTGCATCTTCACCTGTAAACCATGATTTGAACTTATCCGTTAACGTTCCTGCTTCATGGGTAGCAACATTAGAATAGCGACTCAATGTGTTAATCTGAGAATGGTCCTTAGAAATAACATGGATATCAGTCTCCTCATAACCTCGTGATTTCAATACTTCTAACCTGTTGTACATTTCATCTTCTGTACGAGCAACTTCTATGTGTCTATTAGAATTCGATTCTGTATTCATGGTATAACCTCCTCTGGTTTCAATCTACTTTCTATTTATCCTTAGAATGATTTTAGTAAACTCTATTGTCATTATTTAATCTGTTTGTAATAAAAGAAACCTTCACTTTATGATGTGATAGCATTTCCTTATAATTTCGAGGGAAAAAGAAGTTTCTGGTAGCTATGTCCAGAAACTTCTTTTTTATTTTTTTGTCTGACCGTCTTGTTTTCTCTTCCTTGCAGCGGCAATGTAGGCATTGAATATTCGTTTGGATGGATCGTCACCGTCTATTGCGAATTCCTCAGGATGCCACTGGAAGCCAAACACGAAGCTATGCTCTGTGCTCTCGACTCCTTCAATTATGCCGTCAGATGCCGTAGCTACAATTCGAAGCGGTTCTTTTACTTCATTCAGTCCTTGATGGTGGAAAGAGTTCACTTTAAACTCACTTTCTTGCAACATCTGATACATACGGCTGGCTTCATCTACTTTAATATGATGAGAACGGTGAGTTCGTATAGCAATTTGCTTATGCAAGATACTCTTTTCTTCTCGTTGGGTATGAATAGATTGATAGAGTGAGCCGCCTGTTACAACGTTTAACATGTGTAATCCTCTACAAACACCGATATAAGGTTTATCTAATTCGAGCATTTTTCTCACTAATCTATATTCCATGTTATCCATGTCTGGTGAGACTTTTCCCAGAATAACATCTGGTTCTTCTCCGTAATATCCAGGATCAATATCTTCTCCTCCTGTTAAGAATAAAGCGTCTATTTGATCACATAATGGACCAATATGTTCTTCAGGAACTAGTGGGATTAATAGGGGGATTCCTCCAGCTTGGATAACGGCCTTCGCATAGACTGGACGTAAGAAATGATTGCCATCGCTTGTTATTTCTGCAGTTATTCCTACTATTGGTTTCATATATAATCTCCGTTCTTTATTTTGATAGAACCTAATTAGAGATATACCCATTCGTTGTTTAATAAAACTTAGTTCATCTTTAATTCAATTTTTCACCAGGAATAAAGCCATTCGTATTAAGTACGAAAGGCTTTCTAATAGTGTTGCACTACCCATAAATCTATTTCGTCTATAGGAAGTGGTTTGGAATAGTAATAACCTTGTATCATGTCACAGCCAAGTTTGCGGACTAAATTTAATTGTTCCTCTGTTTCTACTCCTTCAGTAACAACACGTAATTTTAAATACCTAGCAAAATCTACAATTGTTTTCACGATATTGTGTTCATCCCTGGGACGCTAATTATTAATTTAACCCTTCATTTTATTCCAAATAATTACATGATATAGGTATGGCTTCACTTATTTTAGTTGACCTAAATAAACCTTCTCGATTTACGTTTGTTTTGTTACCCTCAGGGAATAATTGAGGTACAAACATGTTAGGAGGGTTTACATGACACAAGATAAATATGAGAAGATTGATAAGAAGACACCTGGCCAGACACAAGATCAGCAACCTGGCATTGAAGAAGAAATGAGTCCCGCTCCGATTTACGACGATTCGGATTATAAAGGATCTGGTAAATTAAAAGGAAAAAACACCATTATTACAGGTGGTGATAG
>NZ_ALJG01000144.1 GCF_000286315.1 Paenisporosarcina sp. TG20
AGGACGTCGCTAGGCAAATAGAACACCGGTACCTGTAAAAAGGTATCGGTTTTTTTGTGTAATTTTAATCTATAGTAAATAGTGAGAAAGAATGAGAAGAAATCAAGAGTAAAGAGAAGAGGACTGTTATAAAATCTCCCCTTACGTTTACAGGACGTTGCTAGAGAAACGAAAAACCGTTACCTGTAAAAAGGTAACGGTTTTTTGGATGGTTAAATTTCTATATTTAAAGAAGCCAAAAAGAGATTACTTGGAGGTCTACGATTAACGAAGAAATGTGGTGTAAATTATTAAATCCTGAAGACAGTCGTGCTTCGTTTGCTAATCCATCTAATTGTCCACATAAGAAAAAACAAATTAGGAATTCGACTTAAAAGCTTATGCTTTAGTAAAAATATTTAATTTTCCAATACGTTCCACGGCTTCTTCTAAACGATGTTCATCTACTAATAACCCAACCCGGATATAACCTTCCCCAAACTTACCGAAACCATTTCCAGGAGCAACAGCTACGTCTGCTTCAGCTAATATTTTATCTGCAAACATTTGGCTTGTATAGCCTTTGGGAACGGGTAGCCATGCAAAGAATGAGCCTTTAGGAGACTCTACTTGCCATCCGATGCGGTTACATGCATTTATTAACACGTTACGGCGGTTCTCATAACGATTTGCTAACTCGTTCACACATTCTTGGCTATCAGTTAAAGCTGCAATAGCTGCATGCTGTATGGCTGGGAATATACTTACAAACATGTGATCTTGGATCAAGTTTAAAGCCTCTATTAGTTGTGAGTTTCCAACTGCAAATCCAACTCGCCATCCGGCCATATTGTAAGTTTTAGATAAGGTATACATTTCAATACCAACGTCCTTAGCACCTTTTGCTTGTAAGAAACTAACAGGTTTTACACCATCAAACCCAATGGCTCCATAGGCAAAGTCATGTGAAACTGCAATGTCATTTTCTTTTGCAAACGCTACGGTTTCATTGAAGAAATCTAGGTTTGCTGTTGCACCTGTTGGATTGTTTGGATAGTTTAAATACATGAGTTTTGCTCGTTCTTTACTTTCATCTGAGAGCATAGTGTAGTCAGGTAGAAAACTATTTTCTGCCATAAGTGGTAACGTTTCATAGTGAACATCAGCCATAACCACTCCTGATAAATAATCTGGATATCCAGGGTCTGGAAGCAACATCAAATCACCTGGATTTAATACGGCCATCGGCAATTCAACTAGACCGATTTTTGTTCCGAATAATACTGCTACTTCCGTTAAGGGGTCAATATCGACATTGTATTCACGTTTATAAAAATCTGCTGCTGCTTGTTTTAATTCGGCAATTCCTCGAAATGGTGAATATTTATGATTAGCTGGGTTTTCAACAGCTTCTTGTAATGCTTTTACGATGTGTGGGGGAGTTGGTTGATCTGGGTTACCTTGTCCTAAATTAATCACATCTCGTCCTTGTGCTACCGCTGCTCCTACTTTCTGTACAAGAGAAGCAAAAAATTGTGGGGGTAGTTGTTTTAATTTGTTTGATAGTTCCATAGGGTTTCCTCATTTTCTAAAAATAGTTGCATTCCTCAGCCAAATCTTATAACCTTTTGAGTAACTTGTCTATAGGTGGTGTATCATGAAAATCGCATGCATTCAGCTTGACGTTGCATTTGCTGATCCTGAAAAGAATTTTCGCAACGTCCAAACTTTAATTGAGAAGGTAGTAAAAGAAGGCGCAGAGCTCGTTGTTTTACCTGAGATGTGGAATACGGCTTATGCATTAACAGAGTTGGAAAGACTCGCTGATTTAGAAGGACAACGAACAAAAAAATTTTTATCAGATTTAGCGCGAAAACATCATATATATATTGTAGGTGGTTCGGTTTCAACGAAAAAAGGAGACCACTTCTATAACACGATGTATGTCTATGCAAACGATGGTAAGTTCGTTAGTGAATATGATAAGGCACATTTATTCCGTTTGATGGATGAACATCTGTATTTACAAGCAGGAAATAAAGAAAATGTGTTTTCTTTAGGTTCTATTCAAGCTGGTGGGGTAATATGCTATGATTTGAGGTTTCCTGAATGGTTAAGGGCTCATGCATTAGCAGGAGCGAAGGTGCTTTTCATACCAGCACAATGGCCGGATACTCGTATTGACCATTGGAAGATCTTACTACAGGCTCGCGCAATTGAAAATCAATGCTTTGTAATTGCAGTAAACCGAACTGGTAGTGATCCGAAAAATCATTTTAATGGCCAATCGATGATTATTGCACCATGGGGTAAAGTGTTATGGACCGGCACTGAACAGGAAGAGTACGCATTAATTGATGTTGATTTTTCGCAAGTTGAAGAAGTCCGTACTCATATACCAGTCTATGAAGATCGCAGACCGGCACTTTACAAAACATTATTAGAAAATTTAAAAAAGTGATTGACACTTTCAATAAAACGTCGTAGTATTTAGTCTCAGTAACAAAACAATTAAATATGGTAATTTATCAAGAGAGACCGAGGGATAGGCCCTATGACGTCCAGCAACCCCCAGAATAACTGGGAAGGTGCCAACTCCTGCAGAATGATTCATTCTGAAAGATAACCCTAATCCATTTTTCGGTGTCTCTTTCATGATGAAAGGGGCACTTTTTATATGCAAAAAAAGGAGCTTGTGATGATACATATAAAAGATTTAACTAAAGAATATAAATCTAAAAAAAATACTGTGATTGGTGTGGATCACGTAAATCTTGATATTAAGAAAGGTGAAGTGTTCGGTATTGTCGGGTATTCAGGAGCAGGAAAAAGTTCTCTACTACGCTGTATCAATCTCCTAGAGAGGCCAACAAGTGGCCAGGTTGAAGTGAACGGGTCCGATCTGACAAAATTGAATGGAAAGGAATTACGAAAAGCACGTTTGAAAATTGGTATGATTTTTCAACACTTTTACTTAATTAGTCAGAAGACAGTAGCCGAAAATATTGCATTTGCGTTAAAGGCAGCAAGTACACCGAAAGAAAAAATAAAATCACGTGTTTCAGAACTGCTAGAGATGGTGGGGTTAACTGATAAGAGAGATGTGTTTCCAGCACAACTGAGTGGTGGGCAAAAGCAACGTGTCGGCATAGCGCGCGCTCTAGCAAATGATCCCGCTGTGTTACTGTGTGATGAAGCCACTTCAGCACTCGATCCAAATACAACATTAGCTATTTTAAGATTACTGAAAAAAATCAACAAAGAATTAAATATCACAATTGTGTTAATCACTCATGAAATGAATGTAGTAAAAGAGATTTGTGATCGAATGGCGGTTATGCAGGATGGTCGTATTATTGAGGAAGGAGATGTATATGATATCTTCTCAAAACCTCAAACAGAGTTAACGAAAGAATTTATTAGTAGTGTTGTTTCGTTCGATGTGCCTAAATCGATTTTAGATGCCTGTAAGGGTTCGGTTGTGAAGGTGTTATTTAGAGGAGACGTGGCAGGTGAAGGGGTAATATCAGATACCATTCAGCTATTTGAAGTTAGTGGAAACTTTTTGCGTGGTTCGATTGAATACATTCAAGAAAGGCCTCTAGGTTTGTTTTTAATGGAAATACAAGGACAGCCAGATAATATTTCGAGAGCCATCACATATATGGAAAGCCGTGGAGCGCAAGTGGAGGTGATTGAGAATGGGCTTTGATTTTCAGCATATGATTGAACTTTTGCCTGATATTACATTAGCTTTTAATCAAACACTTTACATGATAGGGATAGCATTGTCGGTTTCACTTATTATTGGATTACCGCTCGGAATTATTCTTTTTACTACCGATCGAGGATTATTCTTAGAAAATCGATTTGTGAAAACCACACTTGGATTTATCGTTAACATGGTACGTTCAGTTCCTTTCATTATCTTGTTAGTTGCGCTAATTCCCTTAACTAAATTAATCGTAGGTTCTACGATTGGGCCAGCCGCCGCAAGTGTTTCCTTATCAGTTGCAGCTATTCCGTTTTTCGCCCGAATCGTCGAAACGTCATTGCGTGAAATTGATAAGGGAGTCATTGAAGCTGCTGTTGCAGTAGGGGCAACACCTTGGATGATAATCAAGGATGTATTATTACCAGAAGCGAAATCAAGTATTATACAAGGTATCACACTAACCATCATTAGCCTTGTAGCCTATTCGGCAATGGCAGGTGTTGTAGGTGGTGGAGGTATTGGCGATTTAGCGATACGATTCGGATATTACCGTTACGACAATACGATAATGATTGTCACGGTTGTAATATTAATTGTTCTCGTTCAACTCATCCAACTGTTGGGTGACTGGACGTCAAAAGCAATAGATAAACGATAATAGGGAGAGAAAACACACATGAAAAAAGGATTATTTACAATTATTTTAGTTATCTTAATTACAGTACTCGCTGCTTGCGGTGGGGACGAGGAATCTAGTACAGCCGATGACGTTAAATCTGTTAAGTTAGGCGGTACAGCTGGACCTTATAGTGATATGTTAAATAAAGCGATTAAACCGGCACTAGAAGAAAAAGGGTACGAGGTCACAATTGTTGAATTCAGTGATTATATTCAACCAAATAATGCATTAAATAATGGAGATATTGATGCGAACCTTTTCCAACATACAATCTATTTAGAGAATTTTTCGAAAGAAAACAAGATGGAGTTAGAAGGACTTATTACTGTACCAACTGCACCAATGGGGATTTACTCAAATAAATTTAATTCAATCGAAGAGATTGAAGATGGTGCTACGATTGCGATACCAAATGATCCGGTAAATGCTGCACGTACATTTTTAATATTACAAGACCATGGCTTGATTGAATTAGATCCTAATTCAGAACCGTTAACAGTTTCTGAAAAAGATATTACAACAAACACGAAAAACTTAGTATTCCAGCCGATTGAAGCAGGCGGGTTACCTCGAGCGGTAGATGGTTCAGATTTAGCTGCAGTACCAGGAAACTTCGCTCTAGCGGCAAAAATGGATTTATTGGATGCCTTAGTTCTTGAAAATATGCCAGATCAATACCGCAACTTAGTTGCTGTAAAGACTGAAAACAAAGATTCACAATTTGCGAAAGACTTAGTGGAAATAGTTGAGTCAGCAGAATTTGAAGAAATAATCGATGCTGAATTCGTAGGCTTCGGCAAACCAGAGTGGATGGAAAGTCGTTAAGGCTAATATGTCTCTTATGGAATGCGTAACTTAGACTAGTAGATAGGCATTATCTATGTAAACTAGAGTTGGATTACTAATGAAATTTTAACTTCTATAATATGCTTCAAGATCCTTGCAACTTAAGTTGCAAGGATC
>NZ_ALJG01000145.1 GCF_000286315.1 Paenisporosarcina sp. TG20
ATCACTCCCTCCTACTCGATTCTATGGATTATGGTGCAGTAGGCTTGCCGTCCAAAGCGATCCAAAAACAAAAGGCGATAAAGCTTGATATATCCTTTTCTACTGATCATAAAATATTTGTACTTTAAAGGACCGGGCGCACTTACCCGGTTTTTCTTAGTGAAAATTAAAAGTACCCATGACTTGGATATGAATATGTGTCTGTTAAGCTACTTCGTCTTACAGTTTTCGTTTACCAGTTATTAATTGAATGATCAAGACTATACCAGCAATTAATAGTATTAAGTGGATTAGGGCACCGCCTATTTTTAATACAATTCCTAGCAACCAAATAACGAGTAATACAACGATTACCATCCATATTAATTTACCCATGAAACTCACCCTCTCTATACAAAATATTAGTAGCTTCGTTTACAGTAAACTACCCTGCAAAATTCAGAGATAAACTATCGAAACCATAGTTTTGAAAATATTGTTGAAATTCCGCATGTTTTAGTCCAAATATTGAGAACGGATAGGGACTATAGTACACTTATATAAGCTATGGAAAGAGAGGAACACAGTGATGCCGACACCAAGTATGGAAGATCATATTGAACAAATCTATCTCCTGATTGAGCAAAAAGGATATGCACGTGTTTCGGATATCGCAGAATCTCTTTCAGTCCTTCCTTCTTCTGTAACAAAAATGGTTCAAAAACTCGACAAAGACGGATACTTGATATATGAACGCTATAGGGGACTAATGTTAACAACAAAGGGATTGAAATTAGGAAAGCGATTAGTTCAACGTCATGATTTGTTGGAACAGTTTTTACGTTTAATTGGCGTACAGGAAGAGAAAATATATGAAGATGTAGAAGGAATTGAACATCACTTAAGTTGGAATTCAATCGATCGGATTGTTGACTTAATTCAAGCAATGGAAGAAAACCCTGATTTTCTTCAAAAACTCGAAGAACTTAAACAACAGCAACAATCAGATTAAATGCAAAACGAAAGGAGTTTCTGTATGACTGAAATGGCACCAGGAGAAATTATAGAATTACAAGTTAAATCGCAAGACTCATCTAAATGGATATTATCCAATGGACAAATTGATGTATCCATTAATGAATCTGAAGCACCGCAAGAAGTTCAGGTAGGCGATACAATTAAAGTGTTCTTATTTAAAGACCGTCGAGGTAATTTAAGTGCAACTTCCTCCTTACCACATGTTACAAAAACCACGTATGGTTGGGCGAGAGTCATCAAAACTGGTGAACGTGAGGGGTCTTACGTAGATATTGGAAATGGACGCGAAGTGATCGTTAAAAGTTTTGATTTGCCAGTACTTAAAGAACTTTGGCCAACAACTGGTGATCACTTGTATATGACATTAAGAACTGATCATCACGGCGAATTATTTGGACGTCTAATAACTGAAGAAAGAGTTGAAGAAACGTTTGTAGAAGCTACTACAACGGTTTTCAATAAAAACTTAACAGGACGTGCTTATCGGTTACTTCCGGTTGGCTCATTCTTTATCACTGTTCCTGATGGATATAGAATATTTGTTCACCACACGGAACAATTGGCTGAACCTCGCTTAGGAGAAGACGTTGAAATCCGTGTGATTGATGTAAAAGAAGATGGGACTTTAAACGGCTCGATGCTTCCACGTAAAGAAGAAAGATTATTGGACGATGCTGAAACCTTATTTAAGTACATTCAAGATTGTGGTGGTAAAATGCCATTTACAGACAAGTCTTCTCCAGATGAGATTTACGAGATGTTTAACTTGAGTAAAGCCTCTTTCAAACGTGCATTAGGAAAGTTAATGAAGGAAAGAAAAATCGAACAAAAAGATGGCTGGACTTTAGTTAAATCTGACATTTAAGTTTGAAATGTTTTCAGTTAGGGCACAAAAAGAAGGAGGAGTTTAAGGCTTCCCGAAACTTTTTGTGCCTTATATCGTATTATCAAGTGTGAAGCATATGCTTAAAAAGGGTGCTTACCCATAAAAAGGTTTGTATTGAGAGGAGAAACAATAAATGAAAAAGAATATCGTTCGTTTTACTTCATTACTGATAGCAGTGCTATTACTAATACCATCAGGGGTTTTGGCAAGTACTGATACTTCCGCCGCGATTAATGAAAAATTCGGATTACCGATTGTCGTTTATGGGGCAGACTTAACAGACGCTGAAAAGCAAAGTGTTAAAGATAGCCTAGAAGTAACAAATGAATCAGAAGTACAAGAAATTTCAGTATCAGGAGAAGATTTAGTAAAGTACATCAAAGATGGAGATGCTTCAGCGCGCATGTTTTCATCTGCAAAAATCACACGTCAAGATAAAGGAAAAGGGTTAGTAATTGATATTGTTACCGAAGATAACATTACACAAGTAACAGCTGAAATGTATGCTAATGCCATGCTGACTGCAGGAATTGAGGATGCGACAGTAGAAGTAGCTGCACCCAAAAAAGTGACAGGACACTCTGCATTAGTAGGCATCTACAAGGCATATGAAGTTAGTGGAGAAAAACTAGATACAGAACGTACGGATGTGGCTAATGATGAACTTTCAGTGGCAACTATATTAGCAGACAAGTCTGGTATTGATGAAGCTAAGGTAAGTGAACTCTTAACGGAAATTAAAAAAGATATCGCCGAACTAAATCCAGCAACAAAAGAAGATGTTGAAAAAATTGTGGAGGATCAATTAGCTAATCTCCAAATTGAGTTAAGCCCAGAAGACCGTCAATTATTGATAGATTTAATGGACCGTATCCGTCAATTAGACATTGACTTTTCTCAGTGGTCTAATCAGTTAAATGATTTAAGTAAAACTATTTCAGATAAACTTGGCAATATTGTAGATAACGAAGGTTTTTGGCAAAGTGTTAAAACTTTCTTTAATGATTTAATTGATTCACTGCGCTCATTGTTTAACTAATCGAGCAAAGCTTGAATTCAATCAAAACTTTGAGGGGCAACTTGTTTTTAGATGCTCCACAAATAGAGTCGATGAGAGCACCTTGGCCTGCTGGGGCTCTCTCTAAGGGACATTTGGGGATGCTCAAGTGAAACTTGAGCCCCTTGTTAGCTTAGCGGGTTTTAACGCTGTTATTATTAAACAGAAGAATTGCACATACTTATGACGGATGCTAAAATAAAAGAAAAATATCTCGAATTCAAGATATTATCTTTTAGGAGGAATTTTATATGGAATTAGCAGGAATTCATCATGTATCAGCAATTACAGCTAATGCTGAAAAGAATTTTGATTTTTTTACAACTATATTAGGTATGCGACTTGTAAAAAAAAGTGTAAACCAAGATAACACTTCTTCTTATCACTTGTTTTATGCAGACGCTGTAGGGACACCGGGAACAGATATGACTTATTTTGATATTCCGAGTGCTGGAAAGACGGTACCTGGTGTTTCAAGCATTAGCAATACAGCTTTTAGGGTGAAGAGTGAAGCTGCATTAACGTATTGGCAAGAACGTTTTACAAAGCATCAAGTTCATTTTGAAGAAGTGGTAGAACGTTTTGGAAGAAAAACAATGAATTTTGAAGACTTTGAGGGATCTCGACTCATGTTAGTAGTAGATGATGGGAAAGGCGTTCCCTATGGAATACCCTGGGCAAAGTCTGAAGTACCTGAAGATTTCTCTGTTGTTGGTTTAGGACAAGTAACATTAACAGTTCGCCAGTCGGAAAAAACACAACTTGTATTGACTGAAGTATTAGGTTTCAAAAAATTGGGTTCGTACGCATCGAACAGTGCAGGGATGCCTGATATTATGGTGTATTCTACAGGTGAGGGCGGTCCAGCTTCCGAAGTCCATATCGAAGAGCGTTCTGATTTGCCAATAGAACGACCAGGGCGTGGTAGTGTTCATCATGTGGCGTTCCGAGTAAAGACGTTTGAGGATTATGACAAATGGGAAGAATTATTACGTTCTAAAGGGTTTATGACTTCAGGAAAAATAGATCGATATTACTTTAAATCAATTTATTTCCGCGAACCAAATGGAATACTGTTCGAACTTGCAACGGATGAGCCAGGATTTGCGACAGATGAATCAATGGATACATTAGGGGAAACCCTTGCCTTACCACCATTTTTAGAGTCCCGTCGTGAACAAATTGAATCTTCACTTCGTCCGCTAACGTTTAAGGAATAAAGTATACTACACAGATAAAAAGGAGTGGTAGTAGATGGCATTTTTGTATAAAGAAATGGGTCATGATGCTTATGCATTTGTGCATGAAAAAGATGGCCAAAATTTAGGAGAGATTACATGGACTTTGTTAGGTGATGTAATGGTAATGGATCATACATTTACATCTCCATCCTTCCGAGGTCAAGGGAATGCAAAGAAGTTACTTGATAAAGCAGCTGAGTTTGCACGCGAAAAAGGCTATAAAATGGAAGCGGTTTGTTCTTTTGTAGTAACTGCATTTAATCAATCCAATGAATACGACGATCTTAAAGCATAATAAAAAGGCAATCCGTTAATAAACCGGATTGCCTTTTTATTGTCCTATATTTTAAACACATTATAATTGAGTAAATAAGAGTAGAAATCCAGTTAGAACTGAAGCTCCTAAAACGGTGTACATAAAATCTGATTGGTTAAATACTAGTTTCTTTTCCATTGTGTCATCAGTTCCTTTCATTTTTTTGCGGTTATTCATTATATACCCCAACTTTCTGTTATCAAACAGGTTTATTCATAGTTTATGAAGGGAATGTTAAAAATATGAAACCAAATAGGAAAATGTTTCATATAATTTAAATGTAGATAGGCAAATAGAAATTAAAGAGGTGAATGTTTTGAGTAGAGTTGGAGAAGTAGCTTTAGGTATTATAGGATCAATATTAAATGCAATTTTTTTAATAATTGTTACATTAGCAGTAATGGGTGTATCTTCAGCAGATTCTGCAGAAATACAAATGTACTTTGAAGAACAAATGATCATAACAGATCCAACAATGACTTCTGAGGACATGCTTATGTTCAATGATATCGTTAGTGTGGGTCTAAACATTTTTGGGATAGTAGGATGGGTTTTTGTTGGAACATTACTAATTAGTTTAATTTTAAGTATTGTTGGCGTGTTTAAAGTTTCAAAAAACAAAAGTCCGAAGACAGCAGGAGTCTTATTTATATTTGCAGCTATGTTATCAGGAATTATATTATTAGCTCCGATTTTATTTTATATCGCTGCCATTATGTGTTTTGCTCGTAAAACAACGGATCATCACTTGGAAGAAACTTTTTATAACAATGATAGGCAACAAACTGATCAATCCCATCAACCATTATAAATAAAACGCCTGTTAACAATTAATT
>NZ_ALJG01000146.1 GCF_000286315.1 Paenisporosarcina sp. TG20
AGACTCGCCGCCCGCCCCGTGGAAAGCGTCCGCCTGGAGCGCAAATCAGCGGTATCATACTAGAACCTACTCCTTAAAATACCGGGAATACTGGATTTATGACACCCTAAATTTATATACTTTCTAATTTTGTTAAGAAAAACTGGGCAAAGTACCCCCGGTCCTTTAAGAAAGTACAACTAATTTTATGAACAGGTGTAAAGGATATCAAACATATCACCCTCTGTTTCCAGGATGCTTTTGACGACAATCATACTGCACAACCTCAAGTATGAGATAGCCTTCTATTCTAATCTTGTGATTTCCGTTACACTGGACTCGCTTTTCCCGCTGGAGTTGCCGCCTTTCACTACAATCATTCACCTGGTTATAAATCAAATCAAGTGATAACAATATAACTTTTTTAAAAAATCCTATCTTGTAAAATGAAAGTACTCACATCTACATTTAGATCGGATTACTAAACAAGTATATATATTACTGAACAAACATCACTTACAATGGAAATTCAAGATTAAACGTGTGTATTTTAAGGCAATCACGCCTACATATTAATCGGTTTAAAGAGAGTAATACAAAAGAAATTCCATTTATTCCACTTTATAATTTTAGTCTCATGTACTTAAAAACACCTTGAACATTCGATTCTTGGCATTCTATAGGTATATACTTTCTTATCTTGGGGAAAAGCGCTATCACTTAAAATAAAACAATTATCCTTTATAAGGAGGAATATATATGGTTGATAATTTGCTCAATATCGGGAGTTTCACCATTGTCATACTTAATATTTTTCTTGCCATTATATTAATTTTCCTAGAACGAAGGGATGCATCTTCCTCCTGGGCTTGGCTAATGATTTTATTCTTCATTCCTATTATTGGTTTCTTACTTTATTTATTGTTTGGGAGACAACTTAGAAAGAAACACTTTTTCCGATGGGAAGGCCGTAGTAAAATTGGCATCGATAACTTAATAGATTATCAAATAAAAGCAATTGAAGCCGGCACATTTGAATTTAGACTTAAAGATTCCTTGGCATACCAAGAGCTAATTTATATGCATTTGCGTAACAATCACGCCGTATTAACTCAAGATAATGCAGTGACAATTTTTAATGACGGGGAAAAGAAATTTTCTTCTTTGTTAGAGGATTTGGAGCGTGCAAAAGATCATATTCATATCCAATACTATATTTTCCGTTTAGATGGACTTGGAAATCGTATTTATGAAGTTCTAATTCGTAAAGCGAAGCAAGGGGTAAAAATCCGCTTACTCTTTGATGATATGGGCTCGCGGGGTTTGCAAAGGAAACATTTCAAAGAACTTATAGATTTAGGGGGAGAAGTAGAAACATTTTTCCCTTCAATTATGCCGCTATTTAATCCACGATTAAATTATCGTAATCACCGAAAAATCGTGGTTATTGATGGACGAGTAGGTTATATCGGTGGCTTTAATGTTGGAGACGAGTACTTGGGGTTAAATAGAAAGTTTGGCTACTGGCGTGATACACACTTACGTTTAGAAGGAAGTTCGCTACATCCGCTTCAAACACGGTTTATTTTAGATTGGAACCAAGCTTCTAAGAATAGAGATATTGAATACTCAGATCGTTTTTTTCCTGCTATTCCTTTAAAAGGATCTGTCAGTTTACAAGTGGTTTCAAGTGGACCCGATTCCGAATGGGAACAAATCAAAAATGGGTATTTAAAGTTAATTACTATGGCTAAAAAATACGTATACATTCAAACACCCTATTTTATTCCCGATGCAAGCGTTTTGGATTCCCTTCGCATCGCTTGCCTAACTGGAATCGATGTACGAATCATGATTCCAAATAAACCAGATCACATGTTTGTATATTGGGCAACGTATTCATATGTCGGCGAATTACTGAAAGCTGGAGCTAAGGTGTATATTTATGAGAATGGATTTTTGCATGCGAAAATGATTGTGGTGGATGATGAAGCATCAACCGTGGGTACTGCAAACATTGACTTGCGAAGTTTTAAACTTAATTTCGAAGTAAACGCTTTTATATATGATCGAGAAACTTCCCGTAGTATTGCTGAGTTATTCGAGCAAGACATGTTACTTTCATCAGAGCTGACACTAAAATTGTACGAAGAACGTACACGTTCAATAAAAATGAAAGAATCTATATCAAGACTTTTATCTCCTATTCTCTAAAAAAATAATTAGATGCATGAAGATTTGATTTTCTTCATGCTTTTTTGTTTGTTTGAATAGGCTATTAAGACAGTCAAGAATTCTAAAATCATCGTTTATTATGAACTTTTTTTGTTTTATGCTATTATGTGAAAGATGCAACAAAATAGAAAGAGGTTCGAAAACTCCCTCTATAAAAAACTAAGGTGAAAACTGTTGCAATATCACACAGTTTTTTTGTGCTTTATTAGCCTAGATTCAGTCATTGATTTTTTGTGATTACATACATTTACTAATGTATGTAATCAGTACTGAGTTACCTATCATGGAGTTATCGAAACTCATTCTTCAAAAGGAGAAATGAGCAATGTTAAATGAAAAAGCAGTAGTTGTATTTAGTGGAGGACAAGATAGTACAACTTGTCTTTTATGGGCTTTAAAACAATATAAAGAAGTGTATACAGTCACATTTGATTATGGGCAACGACATATTGAAGAAATTATATGTGCGGAAGAGATAGCTGAAAAACTACAAGTCCCTTTTAAAATTTTAGATATGAAATTAATTAACCAACTTTCAGCAAATGCATTAACAAGAAGCGATATTGCTGTGACAGAGGGAACAGATGGTGAGTTACCTTCTACTTTTGTGCCAGGAAGAAATCATTTATTCCTTTCATTTGCTGCCATTTACGCACAGTCAATTGGAGCTCGTCATATCATTACAGGCGTTTGCGAAACTGACTTTAGTGGATATCCGGATTGCCGTGATGTATTTATAAAAGCTCTCAATGTATCCATCAATTTAGCAATGGATACTTCGTTAGAATTTCAAACTCCATTAATGTGGTTAAATAAAGCCGAGACATGGAAAATGGCTGATGAATTAGGTGGACTGGATTTTGTTAGAACACATACGCTAACTTGCTATGAAGGAGTTCGTGGAGATGGCTGTGGCAAATGCCCATCTTGTGTATTACGCCAAAACGGGTTAAACACCTATCTTCAAGAAAAACAAGGAAGTGTTACAAAATGATACAGCAATTTTATCCACAAACACCCCATTTATTTAGATTTGAATTAAATAAAGATATGCACTTGTCCGCAGCACATTTCATTCCACATGACGATGCTGGCAATTGTCAACATATGCACGGTCACACTTATTTCATTAATATTACAATAGCAGGGGATAAGTTGGACAAAATGGGTTTTCTGATTGATTTTAAGGTGATCAAAAACCTAGTTCATAAAAGATACGACCATACGCTTCTTAACGACCATTCTGAGTTCAAACAGAAATTTCCTACGACAGAACAAGTCGCTGAAGAAATCTGGACTACCATTCAGAGGAAATTGAAAACTCTCCCAAACCAACCGAAATGTTTACAAGTACTAGTTCGAGAAACCCCTACTAGTTACGTGGTATACCGCCCCAAAGCAGAGGATCTATTATGAAAATACCTGTAATGGAGATATTTGGTCCTACTATCCAAGGTGAAGGTATGGTAATTGGGCAAAAGACAATGTTTGTTCGAACTGCGGCATGTGACTATTCTTGTTCATGGTGCGACTCTAAATTCACATGGGATGGCACTGGAAAAAGCACATCCATGAAAGCGGAAGAAATTATTCACTCTTTAAAAGAGGTTGGTGGTGAGGCATTTTCTCATATCACTATTTCTGGAGGTAATCCTGCTCTACATAAAGGACTCGGTGAATTCGTCAATCAATGTCATGAACAAGGGTGGAAAGTAGCCATTGAAACACAAGGATCTTTCTGGCAGGATTGGCTAGTCGATGTTGATGAAGTAACTATCTCACCAAAACCACCAAGTTCTTTAATGACGACGGATTTCACTAAACTTGATATATTTATCCACAATCTAAAAGATTCTAACTTTAGCTTAAAGATTGTAATTTTTAATGATGAAGATTTTAACTATGCAGAGATGATTCATACAAGATATCCCGACGTCCCTTTCTTTTTGCAAGTTGGAAACGATGATGTCTTAACTGTTGATGATCAAGCTTTGCTGTCGTCCTTATTAGAACGCTATGAATGGTTGATTAATAAATCCATGAAATCTATCACTATGAACGATGCAAAAGTCTTACCGCAATTACACTCATTATTATGGGGAAATAAACGCGGGGTATAACAAGGAGGAACAAACGATGAGTGGTCGTCAAAAAGAAGAGTTACAAGGAATCAATTTATTAGGTAACCAAAATGTTCAATATGATTTTACTTATAATCCAGGTGTGTTAGAGTCTTTCGATAACAAACATCCCTATCGAGACTATTTTGTGAAATTCAATTGTCCAGAGTTTACTTCATTGTGCCCTATAACAAGTCAACCAGATTTCGCTACTATTTATATTAGTTATATACCTGATATCAAAATGGTAGAAAGTAAATCTCTTAAATTATATTTGTTTAGCTTTAGAAATCATGGGGACTTTCATGAAGATTGCATGAATATCATCCTGAACGATTTAGTGGCACTAATGGATCCGCGATATATTGAAGTTTGGGGTAAATTCACTCCACGTGGAGGAATTAGTATTGATCCTTATACGAATTATGGAAAACCCGGTACAAAATATGAAGAGGTGGCATCACATCGTATGATGAATCACGATATGTATCCTGAAACAATAAATAATCGCTAAATAATGTGAATAGTGATTTCCGGTATTACTTAACAAGAATAATAATTAAACAAAATAAAGAAATTCTTGTTTTTAGCATGTTAGTCTCTATATACTAGAAACGCCATAATCAAGGCACTCTTAATTGAGTGTCTTTTTTGGTCTGATTCTTATAGTTGTTATACATTTTTTGAAAGTCTAATCTTTATTGATTTATATTTTATCTGACTAGCTATTCTTTAAGGTTATTTCCGAACTCAAGAGTTTTTGTGCATTATCTCTCTTGCAAAAATAATTGACATTAATCTTCTAATAGTCTTCAAACACTGGAAATTTGAAAATCTGTAGAGTAATTCAACATGACTTCATTATCTGAATTAACTAGTTTAGTTACATCTAAATTTACATCATTTTTTCTTACAAACTTTATTGTGCTAAATCATAAGAAAAACCGGGCAAATTTGGCCCGGTCCTTTAAGAAAGTATACAGTATCACATTGGGTTTCCGGTATGATTTCCGTTACAGGCCGACGCGGTCCGTGAGCCTCCACAGGCCAACAGGGTGTTGGTC
>NZ_ALJG01000147.1 GCF_000286315.1 Paenisporosarcina sp. TG20
CAAAAAGACAGCTTTCGTTGTCTGAAAAATAGATGTTTGTTTTTGCGGGTTGACACACCCGAGACCGAAGGTTTGAGATGCAGTCCTGGTGGCAACAGAGGTTGCTTTCGCTGCGAACGTTCTTATTGTGATGGTCAGTGTTCAATTCCTATTCCAGCAACCTACGAGGTGGCGTGGTGTCCGATTGAAAGAAACCGTTTTCAAACAGAACCCCACTGCTTTAGCGGTGGGAGTGTCAGTGTGGTTGCCTAGTTTGATGAAGTAATATTTAGCCAGAGAAGGGTAGGAGAATTATGTCATTATCAATCAATGAACGTTCAAGAAACTTAATTGTACCGGGAATACGTCAATTCGCAAATCAATTGGTAGATTATCCGGACGCTGTCAATTTAACAATTGGACAACCAGATTTCCCAACACCTGATGCAGTAAAAAAAGCAGCTATTGCAGCGATTGAAAATAACTTAACAGGTTACTCTCATAACGCGGGGATAGTAGATTTACGAATTGCAATTAATTCCTTTTTTAATGACACATATGGTTTTTCCTACAACCCTGATACTGAAATTATTGTAACCAATGGAGCTAGTGAAGCGATAGATACTCTATTTCGAACCATTCTTGAAGAAGATGATGAAGTTATTTTACCTGCTCCACTTTACTCTTCTTATGAAGCGATTATAAATCTATGCGGTGCGAAAGTAGTATACCTTGATACAACTGATACAGAGTTTCAACCTTCAGCTGAAAGACTAAGTTCTTTAATTACCGATAAAACAAAAGCTGTTTTATTTAACTTTCCTTCTAACCCAACCGGTGTTATTATTTCACCTACCCAAATGGATGCATTAGTAGATGTTTTGGCAGAGAAAGAAGTTTACATAATCTCCGATGAGATTTACAGTGAAAATACATTTGAGGGAAATCATAAATCATTTGCATCATATGAAAAAATAAGAGACCAATTATTTCTTCTACATGGTTTGTCAAAATCCCATTCTATGACGGGTTGGAGAATAGGGTATGTTTTAGGACCACAAGAGATTATGCAACATGTTCTTAAAGTTCATTTATATAATTCTATTTGTGCATCTTTACCAAGCCAGTATGCAGCGATTGAAGCTTTATCAAACAACCGCCATGTACCTGCAGAAATGAACAAAGAGTATATTGCGAGACGTGATTATGTCTACAACCGATTAATCGAGATGGGGCTTGAAGTTGTAAAACCAAACGGTGCGTTTTACATTTTTCCTTCTATTAAAGAGTTCGGATTTAGTTCGTTTGACTTTGCTACAAAACTGTTAAAAGAAGGCGGTGTCGCTTGTGTCCCTGGTAGTGCCTTTAGTAAGTATGGTGAAGGATTCATGCGAATCTCATATGCATATGCGATGCCTGTGTTAATAAAAGGAATGGACCGCTTGGAATCTTATATTGAAAGCATAAGATCTCAGCAGTCAACTACAGCGAATACAAGTAAGTGATTTAAAATCCTGAGCTCTTGCAGATTTTAATGTGAAATGGCAAGAAAATAGAGCATCTCCAAACTCTGATAATGGCAGCAATGTAGAAACCCATTAACAGACCGGTGAAATGCTCTATGCTTTTATAGAAAAAGAAAGCTTGTTTTGGTTTGCTAACTTTATCAATTGCATATCCGTATTTGATATCCATCTATCCTCGATATCTTGATGAAAAAGCCTCTCGTAGGTTCTCCACAAATACAGCCATAATAATTCATTAATCATTTGAATACAGACCGTTTATTAAAACAACTTAATACTTATTTGGCAATTTCATTCAGTATTTAAATAATCATGAAAGTCTCTATTCATCATGGTTTTTTAAATGTCCGTATTATGACATTCGATTTAAGTAACAATATTTTTGACTAAATACTTCCCATATGCAACTTTAGACGCGGCAGGCTTTCAAGGTAATTTAAAATTAGGGGGAGTAACACTATGACAGAACTTATGTGGTCCACGCCAGATGCACTTCGAACATTATTAAATGAAGTAGTTAGTTGGAGGAGTATGACTCTTTCGGAAGGTGAACGAGAATTCCCGTACAAAATCCAATCGAAATTACAGGATATTCCATACTTTCAAAATCACTTGGATCAAATCGAATTAACAGATGTTGACTATGGGAGAAAGTTTCTAACAGCAATGTATAAACATCCAAAAGCTAACGAAACCATTGTATTAATCAGTCATTTTGACACGGTCAATACGGAAGAATACGGAGATTTAGAAGCTTTAGTTTTTGATCCTGAAATGTTGACGAAAGCATTGTATGAAAAAAGAGATGAATTACCCGATGATGCTTGTAAGGACTTAGAATCGGGTAATTATTTATTTGGTCGCGGTACGATGGATATGAAAATGGGACTTGTTCTCCACATGAGCTTGATTGAAAAAGCAAGCCAAGAACAATGGCCAATAAATCTCATTTTACTTACGGTTCCTGATGAAGAAGCCAACAGTGCAGGCATGAGGTGTGCAGTGACTAAATTAATCGAATTACGAACACAACATAAACTCACGTATAAACTTTTTCTAAATAGTGAACCAGTCTTTGCTCAAAAACCTGGTGACGATAAGTATTATATGTATACAGGGTCAATTGGTAAAATTATGCCATCTGCCTTTTTCTACGGAATGGAAACGCATGTTGGTCAACCTCTTAGTGGGTTGTCCGCTAATTACATTGCTTCTTATTTATCACAACGAATGGAGTTTAACCCACTATTCCAAGAAGTCGTTCGTGGTGAGAAAGCGCCGTTGCCTGTTACCATTCACCAAAAAGATTTAAAAATGGAGTATTCAGCTCAAACGCCTTATCGAGCTTCGGCATTATATAATGTGTTCTTAATGGAACGTAATGCAGCTGATGTAATGACATTATTTGAACAAGTGGCAAATGAAGCAGCAGAAGAATGTAATGCAAGTTACCAAAAAGTCTGCTCACGTGAAGGTGTAGAGCCTATAGGGGAAATCCAAGTATTGAGGTATGAAAAACTATTAAAGTACGCAGTCGAAAAACTGGGTTCAGATTATGTGGATATAGTAAGGAATAATGTGCTGAATATTGTTGAATTGGATGATCGTGAAAAATCATTCCGTATTATCGATACTTTGATGATTCATTGCCAAGAATTAGCACCGACAATAATTGTATTATTCGCTCCACCATATTACCCGGCAGTGAACTCAAGTGAAAACCCATTAGTACAAGAGTGTGTTGAATTTGTAAAAACCTTTGGTGCTTCGGAGTTTAATCAAACTATCGAACGTATCCATTACTTTAACGGTATTTCCGATTTAAGTTATGTAAACTACGAAGACAACAGAGGTGGATGGCAAGTTTTCGAAGTCAACACGCCTGTCTGGGGGGAGACATACTCTATTCCATTCGATGGAATGAGTGAACTTAAAGCTCCAGTTTTAAACGTCGGTCCTTTTGGAAAAGACGCTCACAAACGTACCGAGCGTTTACAAATTCAAAGTGCCTTTGTCGAACTACCACAAATACTTGAAAACTTATTCAAAAAAGTGTTAATAGAAAAGATTTGATGGTAACAAAGGATTTACTCTAGTAAAAGAGAATGTCTATGACCTCTATACAGTGCTAAATCTGATTTTATATACAAATAGAAAAAGGACCTATCCTTTAAGGATTTAGGGTCTTTTCTATTTTCTATTATAAAACGAATAAATATTAAAAATAACATAGTTTTAATTATTCTGATAATGTATAATTATCTATGATAAGGACTAGCGTAGCTTGATACGTTAGTTGTCTTCGAAAAAGGCAAATTCTTCGAAAGATGAATACGCAAAGTTTCAGACCTAACGCCTATTGGTTATGGTGGCTGAACTGCCGAAGAATAATGGATAAAAACTTGATTTTTAGTTTGAATCACTATTCTTCCTGTAATTCTATTTTTATAGAAGAGAGGAGTTTTTTTATGTCGATTTTTAAAGAAAAAGTACGAATTGTTTTGCTCGCACCCATGATGGTTGCGCTTTTGGTATTCATAGTAGGGGTTAATCCTTCATTTGCTAATACAGATGAAGCTACAGATCAGAGTGATTCTGCAAAAGAAATTGAAGAAGTTTTAGAAGAGCCTGTATTATTGCCTGGAGATTTTTTCTATTTCTTTAAAACACTACAGGAAAATATCATGCTGGCTTTAACGTTTGACGACTTGAAAGAAGTTGAATTATTAATTGGTTATACAACAGAACGTACTTTGGAAGCAATAGAGTTACTTGAACAAGGCGAAGAAGAATTGGCAAATGAAGTTTTTCAACTAGCAATTAATCAACAAGAAGAAGCGTTAACAGCATATGAAGAAAGTCTTGAAGATGGTACTGCTGAGGAAAGTAGTATGGAAGATGGAATAACGGAAGAAATAAATGAGGAAGAGGCAACAGAAGAAGTAATTGAAGAAGAGAATGAAGAATCTAAACATACCGAACTAGAGTCTAAATTTACTTCTAACCTTCTAGCGTTACAAGTAGCTTTAGAAAAGGTAGGAAATCCAAAAGCTAAAGAAGCACTAGCGAAAAATGTGTTAAAAGATCAAGAAAGACTTGATATTAAACTTAATGAAGTAGCTACCGAAGAAGAAGAGGAAGTCGAAGTTGCTGAAACAGAATTTGATTCAGAAGAAGTTGCAACTGAAGAAGGTTTAATCACAACTGATGACGAAGAAGTTGAAGAAGTAGAAACTGATGAATCAACTGAAACTCCTGACACACAAGGCAGCACGAAATCTTTAGAAGGTATAGCCATAGCTGAAACAAAAAAACAAGAAGCGTCTAAAAAAGCTAAAGAAGCTAAAGAAAAAGCACCAGAAAAAGCTAAAGAATCTAAAGAACAAGCAGCAGAAAAAGCTGAAGAAAAACGTCAAGAAGCAGAAGAGAAAGCTGCTGAAGCAAAAGGAAAGAAATCAAAAGATGAAGAAGAAGAAGAAGAAGAAGAAGTAGAAGAAGATGAAGAAGAACAAGAAAGCAATGACAAGGGGCAAAAAGGGAAAAAATAATTATTACCAGTCTAAGTAATTATCAACATACAACAGAAAAGGAGCTATAAACCTAAATGGTTTATGGCTCTTTTTTTATGTTGAGAAAATTTACTTATAAAACAAGTTTAGAAATTAAAACTATAAAACTTTAAGGAAGAAAATTCCGCCAAAATTGTATCTCTAATTAACTAAAACTATAACCAATGAACTGAAACTTGGTGTCAATTAGTTGTACGCCGCCAACAGAGTTGAATCTGTAGTTTCCTTAGATATAAAAACCACAGATTTGTCCTAAAGAAAGCAATAAAAACAGGATATTTTATCGTTAAATCTTAAACCTGAATTATTCATAGAATTCCCGTGACAGGCTAGAAACGCCCA
>NZ_ALJG01000148.1 GCF_000286315.1 Paenisporosarcina sp. TG20
CGCCCATGCTGGGCGCACATAAAAGAGATGAGCAAAGTTTCACTTCGCTCATCTCTTTCTTACAGGCAATCTTTCGGCAAGATTCCGTCCGACGCGTCCCTTCAACCAATAGGCATGTCGTATTTTTGATTTGGGTTGATGTGAGAAAAGACACTAGAGGAAACCTGTGTTTTAAAATCACGCATTCACATTAATCGGAATAATGTGCGTGTCACCGAAACAATTCCGTTTTAAGCATCTTAGTTTCCATATACTAAAAACACATGAACACTGGGTTCTTGGCGCATCAATTTTATATATTTATTTTAAATAGGGTCCTGATCTTTTCTATGATCAGCCCCTATTTTCGTATTATAAATGGCTATGTCGTTAAAAAATCTAGTGGCTTCCGTTTCAAAGCACTTTCATGTTTCGAAGCTAGCGTTACGATTTAGAACCTGCGAACATTTTCTGTGGGCGTTTTGGGATAAAGACCCACCTGATAACACACATATTATCATCTTTCATATAGTAAACAATAAACTCATCATGGAGGGGAATTTAATGATAATACATGTGGTTCAAAGTGGCGAAGCGCTATGGCAGATAGCAAGTCGTTATACTATAGATATTAACTCGATTGTACAATTAAATGAATTACCGAACCCAAATCAATTAGTAATTGGGCAATCGATAGTAATACCAGTACCTGGAACCTCACATATCGTTAAATACGGAGAAGCGTTGTGGTCAATTTCCCAACAGTACGATGTAACAATAAGCGATATTGTTCAAACTAACCAATTAACCGATCCAAACCTTCTTTATCCTGGGACTACACTGATTATTCCACCAGTAACGCATCAAGTAGAACCTGGAGAAACACTATGGGTAATTGCTCAGCAATATGGGACTACTATCCAGGCGATTATTTTTGAAAATCAAATTGTAAATCCAAACTTGATATACCCAGGTGTACAGTTAGCAATTCCAAGACCAAAGCCAACAATTGAAGTTAATGCCTACACCTATCAGTCTAATCAAGCGGCTGTAGAATCAATCAACAAACATGGGGATCTTCTAACCTACTTGAGTCCCTTTGCATATCTCATCACAGAAAACGGAACGCTTTCTCCAATGAGTGATGAAGCGATGATCCCTGCCGCATTAGAGGAAAATGTTGTTCCGATGATGTCGATTACCAATTTTACTACAACAGCGGCAGGATCTAATCTTGCACATAACGTGTTAGCTACACCCGAATACAAAGAAAATCTACTAACTGACATCATAAGTATCATGGAAGAAAAGGGTTATCAAGGTCTAAATGTTGACTTTGAAAATGTATTACCAGCGGATCGTGAGTTGTATAACGAATTTTTGCAACAAACGGTTGATCGTTTACATCGTCTCGGATATTTCGTATCCACTGCTGTAGCACCAAAAGTAAGTGGTACACAAGCTGGACTTTTATATGAAGCACATGATTATGAGGCACATGGTAGAATCGTTGATTTTGTCATATTAATGACATACGAATGGGGGTATCGTAAAGGACCGCCACAAGCAATTTCACCAATAAACGAAATGCGCCGTGTAGTGGAATATGCTTTATCTGTTATTCCACCAGAAAAAATCGTTTTAGGATTCCAAATTTATGCCCGTGATTGGGTATTGCCACATGTCTCAGGTCAAGAAGCAAAAACCTTTAGTCCTCAAAAAGCTATTAGTCTTGCTGTTCAATATGGTGCAACAATTCAATATGATACTAGAACTCAATCACCCTTTTTCCGTTATGAAGAAGAGCAGGGACGAAGCCATGAAGTATGGTTTGAGGATGCCCGAAGTGCTCAAGCAAAATTCGATATGGTAAAGCAATATAATTTGAGAGGAATTAGTTACTGGGCTTTAGGTTATCCTTACCCTCAAAACTGGGCGCTATTAAATGACAATTTTAATGTTCTAAAGTTGATATAAAAGGATAAATTGAAAGTAAAAACAAAAAAAGAGGCTGTCTAATAAGTCCCTAAAATAAAACAGGTGAAGGAAAACGCCTCGTTTTTCTTCACCTGTTTTTATGTTTTTACTTATTGATCTATAAAATAGCTGGCGGATCCCTTACTACCTTTAAGAGATACTGTTCCAATGCCGTAATCCCAACCTCAGTGTGCAACGAGGAGACTCACGGACCGCCTCCGCCTGAAACGGAAATCGACAGCGTCATTTTTATATGAAGAGAGGGCTGCCCTTAAAAGTCCATTTCTGTGACTTTTGGGACAGCCCTTTGGTAATATAAAACACTTTCGGTTAGATAATTTAATTGACTGGATTTTTGCTTTGTTATTTCATTTAATTTTCGCGTAAACACATGTATCACGAACATACTTTCCATCACCAGATAGTGAATCTTGTTTTAATATACCTTCTAATGTGAAATTCAATCGTTCCGCAATAGCTCGGCTTCTCACGTTATCTGTATCACAACGTATCTCTACTCTTCTAGCACCAAACTCTTCGAATGCAAACTCAGTTAATCGTTCGGCAGCTTCTGTCATATAGCCTTTACCTTCAAAACGACTGTCTAACCAGTAACCAATTTCAACCTTCGGAATGGCCCAATTTATTCGGTGAAAGCCGCTTGACCCGATAAATTCACCTGTATCTTTTAAAAATAAATGCAGACGTAGATCTTTTCTTGTAGTAAAGTCAGCAACAGCTTGGCGAAGGTTTTCGGTTACTTCCTCGATTTTTTGATCATTTTGTGCCCATGGCATCCATTGTTTTAATGCTTTACTAGAGATTTTTAAACTTTCCCAAACAAGTGGTGCATCCTCCACTTTTGGTGCACAAATTATTAAACGTTTAGATTCAAAAAGATCAGGAAATGTAAGCATTGCTGTATGTGTTTTCGCTTCCACTTGCTCATTTCCCTGTTGATCATCCCATAATAAAGGTGTTGTTATACCATCTATAAAGTCATCTCTAGTGATACCATATGTGATGGCATCATAATAGGAGTTTTCTCTTGGTGAAAACCAAGCTTTACGATGATGCCCTTCTTTAACAAACCCTGCCCGCTCAAATGTTTTACGCATTGCAAAGTTGTCTTGACGTGTATGGCCTTCTACTCGAATTTTCTTTTCAGGTAGTTTAAATACATACTCTGTCACTTCTTTTAGAGCAGCAGGACCATAACCGTGACCGCGATAACTTTCAGCGATTCGTAAATCGAACACGGGAATTTCATCTTGTAAATCAAAAACTTTGACGATTCCAACTTTCTCTTGTTTCTCATTTTGGACCCAAAATGTTTTGACTTCGTCTGATTCGTAACCACCTTCTTCAATTGCCTTTTCAATAATTTCCCTTGCAGGATTTGAATTCCCATGGAACGGCCAGGTGTTAGTGGTCATAAAGTGAATAAGTTGTTCTTGTTCTTCCATTGTCCATTCTGTTAAACGCATACTATTCCCCCGAACTGTGTTACTTTTGAACTTGCAGCAATCTCATTTGATTTATTGCAATGAGTTGTTGAACCCAATATTATTGCAATCCAAGAGTTCGTAGTAACGCTACTATTTTAAAACCTAATGCAAACATAATATTTTCTCTAATAATGTGCAATGTTTTTCTAGTTATTGATATAATAGTTTTTATAAATTTTTATTTGTAGTTGACATCTTAATTAGTAAATCCTTGTTCCATATTCATTAATAAGGGTTCTCGAATTTAAATCAACTTTCTGAAAAAAGAGGATTACAATTTACTTTAGAGAATATATCTACTATGGAACAACTGTATATTTTTTTGATAATATATTATTTGTATCCTATTTTGAAATCATTACATAAACCACCACCTATGGAGGATTGAATATGTATAAAAAAATTTTAGTAGCTGTAGATGGTTCTGTTCATTCAAAACGAGCGGCAAATCACGCTGTCTTCTTAGCAAGCATCTCTGAGGATGTACAGGTAACTCTTTTGTATGTTTTGGATTATGATAGAACACAAACTGATATCGTCCAGAATATGAGTAGCGAAGAGTTGCACATTGACCGCAAAAATAAAATTATGCCCATTAAAGAAATGTTCACATCTAAAGGGATTTCAACGGAAATAAAATTACTCCACGGTGACGCAGGTCCATTAATTGTAGAACACGCTAACATGGAAAATTATGATATTGTTATAATTGGCAGTCGTGGTCTCAATACACTTCAAGAAATGGTGCTCGGTAGCGTTAGCCATAAAGTTGCAAAAAGAGTCCATTCACCTGTTTTATTAATAAAATAAGTAAAGGCTGACCCGTTGTTGGTCAGTCTTTGTTTTAATTAGGAGATGGTGGCGTTGAATAAGGGTGAATTAAATTTAATTACGGATGTACCAGGGGTAAAAGTTGGGCATGTCACTTTGGATAAAACCATTAACGATAAAGATTCGATTTGTACAGGAGTTACAGCTATTTTGCCACATGATGGGAACCTCTTCCTTCAAAAAGTCCATGCTGCGAGCTTTGTCCTAAACGGTTTTGGTAAAACTGCTGGTCTTATACAACTTGAAGAGTTAGGTTTGATGGAATCACCAATAATGCTCACAAATACTTTTAGCGTTGGGGCTGTTTTAGAAGGAACACTCTCGTATATGTTGGAACAAAACCCATCAATAGGGGACTCCACAAGTTCTCTTAATATAGTTGTTGGTGAGTGTAACGATAGCTACTTAAACTCAATGCGTCTCTTAGCTGTTCGTCCAACACATGCTATTCAAGCATTACAAGCATCATCAACAGGACACTTTCAACAAGGAGCTGTTGGTGCTGGTAAAGGGATGATCTGTTACGGAGTCAAAGGTGGCATTGGTAGTTCCTCGAGAGTTGCTGTAAACGGAGATCACTCGTTCGTAGTAGGCGTTCTTACACTTACCAACTTTGGACGTGCTGGAGAGTGTAGGATTTCTCAATGGGAACAAGATAGTTTAGACAAACCAGATGGGTCTGTCATTATCGTGGTTGCTACAAATGCCCCCATCAACGCACGCCAATTAAAACGTTTAGCCAAACGGGCAGCTATTGGCCTAGGTCGTACAGGAACGCACATACATAATGGGAGTGGCGATATTATCATCGCTTTTTCTAATGCTAATACAATTAATCACGAGTCGGATAGTGCGTTTGAAACACAACCAATTCTGCGAGATGATCACCCGTTAATGAATGAGTTATTTCAAGCAACGATTGAAGCAACTGAGGAGGCCATCTATCAATCCATACGCCATGCAAAAACCACAACTGGTCGGTTAGGAAGAGTGATCGAAAAAGGGGTGTTTTTCTAACAAAAAGACTATCACTTCACCCAGTAACTAATAATTTTTTTATAAAAATAGTATTGGGTTGTATCGATAAACAACTGCACTACAATAACTTTAATAAGAGAATCCGGGCAAAGTGACACCCGTTCCTTTAAGAAAGCATACAGTATCCACTTTGGTTTATGGTATGATTTCCGTTACA
>NZ_ALJG01000149.1 GCF_000286315.1 Paenisporosarcina sp. TG20
CCACCTACTTGACTGGGAACAGTACGAGCTGAAAGCCCCGCAGGAAAGATGCTGGCCAAAAGCCAGTATCTTTGCGACGAGTAACCACAGGAGCACTAAGGAACGAAGGCTAAGAACGCCACTACGCGAGTCAACGTCTTCGTGGGCCAACATCCTGTTGGCCCACGAAGATTGAAGACGTGCCCCACGGAAAGCGTCCGCATGGAGCGAAAATTAACTTTGATCGGATTTTATTTTAGATTTTTTATTATGAAATTGACTCAAGTGCCTAAAATAAAATAGCTAGAGTATATATTAGTGTTGATACTTTAACAGGCAAATGATTTAGTGAAAGACGGAGCCTCCAAGACATAAGTGCGATCCTTTCCTCAATTACGAGGAGAGGATCGCTAGTGTATTGTATAAACTGTACTATATTTAATGTCATCCATACGCTTAGGCAGAATAAACGTATTCGCCCTTCAAGTGGTAGCCGGAGTAAGAAGCCAGGCAGTGAATATCTGCCTGGCTTCTCGTGGGAGGCACCCGCAAAGCGCTGGAGCGTGTATAATGATCAGCCACCTGCTTTTATTAAAGACTCTTTAATGTTGTGTAGACAACAAGGCGGTCTTCGTAATAGGAACCACCTTTATTGTATTCTCCGGTACATGTTATGAGATTCAAGTGACTACCGTTACTAAATCCAAAAATTTCACGTATGGGAGAATCGTCAAAAGGATAAATCTCTAATCGCTCAACGACAAAAGTGAGTTCAGCCCCATTCTCACCTGTAACGATTACTTCATCTCCCTGTTTCAATTTTCCAATGTCATAGAATACAGCAGGTCCATTTTTACCATCGACATGTCCTGCAATGACTGAATTTCCTGGTTCACCTGGCATATAGCCATTTTTATACCATCCAGTTGAAACAATATCATTCGGTACATCCATTTCACCGTTCTCAAGTAGTCCATAAGAATCGATTGGAGCATCCACAGCAATTGCTGGAATTTGAAGACGTGAAGGTTTAATCCCTTGTCTTTCATCTTTTATTAGTTTAGAGGCCGTTAGTTGGCCGTTACTTAAGGATAATTTTGTTTCTTTTGTAGAAGAAGAGACTTCCTCGCTGGAAGCCTCTTGCTTATCTACAATGGGTTCTAACTCTTGAATCGATTTTTCCTCTTGGCAAGCTGAGAGGAGAAACACGATACCGAGAATACCACCAAGTAATTTCTTCATTTGATTACGCTTCGTTCGAGCGTCTGCGTAATGAGTACGCGCCACCTATAGCTGCTGCCAATAAACCACCAAGCAGGAACCACTCATAAGGCATACCATCTTGGTCTGCTGTGCCACCCATACCTGTTTTAGGCATACCTTCAGGCATAGAACTTGTGCTGAAATTATCAGGGAATTGGTCAACAATTGTTTGAGAAATCCCTTCAGAAGGCATTAACATATGAGCGTAAGACTGACGAAGTGAAGCGTAAGAAGCTTCATAATCTCCAGCTACATATTGATCAAATGCTCCTAATAATTGTGTAACATGTTCTGTTAGTCCTGCTTCAAGAGCGTCAGCCGGTAAACGGTCTTCAGTTGCTGCTGCTAGAAATGCTGCTTGATCAACTACGTACTGATCTAGTTCAGCCATTGCTTCGTCTTTACCAGCTTGGTCATCATTTGCAGTAGCTGTCACATAGTCAACAAAGTACCCAATATGAGATTTCCAGATTTCTTCAAAGGCTGCTCCACCTTCTTCACCGTAAAATGATGCGATAGCTGCTGATAGATCGTCAGCATTAGCTAACAAAGCTGCTGCAGATGCATCAAAGTCTGGATCTCCATCAACACCATTTTGCATAGCCATTACTGCTAAACCAGCATGCTCAGTGAATACTTGGTCAAGTGCAGCTCGTAGGTCTGCTGCAGGTGTTACCGCCATAGAATTCTCGAATTTATCAGGGAATTGATCGCTGATTGCAGTTGCTAATCCGGCTGCTACCATTGACATATGCTTAATTGCTTCACGCTCGTTCATGTAAGCAGTCTCATAGTCACCAGCTACATAGCTATCGAATGCCCAAATTAATTGTTCAATGTGAGTTTTAAGGCCAGGTTCTACGTCAGCTGCTTTGATGCGGCCCTCAGTTGCTGCTTCTAAGAATGCAGCTTGTTCTGTAACATAACCATCTAACTCTTCTAAAGCTTTGTCTTTACCAGCTTGGTCATCGGCGCCAGTTGCTTTTACATAATCAACGAAGTATCCAATGTGAGAACTCCACATTTCATTGAACTGAGCTCCACCTTCTTCACCATAAACTGAAGTTATGGCTGCTGTTAGATCAGCTGTGTTGTTATTAAGTTCCGCAGCTAATGCTTCAAAGTCTTCAGCACCCTCGGCACCTTTTTTCATAGTTTCAACTGCTAAGAAAGCATGTTCAGTGAATAAGTGACCTAATGCTGAACGTAGTTCTGATGCTGGAGTAGAGACACTAGTATCAGCGTTTGTTTGTGATTTACCCTCATGCTGGTCAGCTAATGCTGCCGTCGGAATTAATAAACTCATTGATAATGGAACTGCTAATAATGTACGTTTTTTCATTTTTAATTTCTCTCCTCTGTGTTTTGTTTTATTTGATTTCGACTAGCTAACGAAGACAAATTCACTTTGGATCACTTTTTTTAAAAGAAATGGGCTTAAGCTATTTAAATTTGATAATAACATCGAGGGAAGGGGTGCCAGTGGCCAGTTCTGTGAGTTCTTTCATAAATAAAAAAATCGAGTAGGATTGTTACCCTACTCGATTTAGTGTTTAATTAAAAATTCGAAGCCATTAATACATTGCCTAATGGTGTTTTACTTTCTTCATTTGGTTCGTGTGAAACTGCTACTTGGGTCCAATCTTGATCAATTCCTTCAGGTAGAGTGAAGACTACAGCCCCTTCTTGTGAATCGGATTTAAATGTACCGGCTCGAATAGGTCCATTTTCATCAATTAACCATACTTGGTATACTTCATCATTTGAAAGTTTAGGTAAAGAATTTGCTTGAACCACTACACGAGTTTCATCTCCATGTTTTACAATTGATGCTGTTCCGGAAGCTTCCCCAACTACGGGACTCAAATTCACGTAGGCAAGTAATTGGTCGACAACTTCACTTTGAGCAACGATATCTTGTTGCTGATTTTTGACTATGGATGCTAAGAATATATTGGCACCGACTGAAAGCATCAGCACAGCAGCTAAGGCAGGTAGCCATGGGAAAACTTTTTTCTTCTTAATAGAAGTAATTGAATCTTTTAGAGCAACAGGCGTTATTGGAGTTATTTGTTCCTGTTCAAAAACTGCATTGAGTACCCGTTCTTTCATACCTTCAGGGGGGGTCATGGATCCAGAAACTAAAGGTAGATCGTCTGTTAACGCTTTCCACTCAGCGAGTTCTATTTGACATTCTTCACAAGTCGCTACATGCTTTTCGAAAGAACTATTGTCAATTTCACTTAATTGTCCATTGAAGTAGTCAACGAGTTGATCACACATCTGACGGTTCATTTGGTGATATCCCCCTTTCTTTCTCTAGATGTTTTCGCAAATGCTGGAGCGCTAAACGAATTCGACTCTTTACTGTACCAAGAGGTATATCAAGTTTCGTTGAAATAGATTCCTGTGATAATCCATGGAAGTAAAAAAGTTCAACAATGGTACGTTGTTCTACTTTTAAACGTTCGAGGCTTTTCCGCAAGATACTTCCTTTCTCTTTCCACTCAAGCATTTGCTCAGGCAATTGATCTATAGGTGCTCTCATCTGCTCGGTATCTTTTTCGAGTAAACCTACTTCTTGTTGCTTCCCTTTTTTTCTTAGTGCATCAAGTGAAGTATTTCGAGTCATTGTTAAAAGCCAGGAAGAAAACTTTCCCTTATCTTCCGTATACGGTGAGTGTTCTCTCCACAACTCAATAAATACTTCTTGTACTGTATCTTCAGCCATTTGCGCATTCTGTGTCATTCGGTATGCAAAGGAATACACGAGACGTTCATAACGATCATATATCACTTCTAACGCTACTTTATCTTTATCCCTTATTCGAACATAAAGTTGTGAATCAGTGGATTTATCCATTTTTACCCCCCTCTAAACAGTTACTCTATTTATACCATATAGAAGCTTGAGAGGGTGTACAACTTACCTTACATCTAGTTAACGAAATAAATAGCATAAAAGATCGTTTTTCAAAAATATAAATAGAAAACGCATGATCAGTTCATTCTGAAGATAAGGATTATTATGTAAAGAGGTTAGTGACATTGCAATGAATTTTGTGTAATATCAATTATTAAAAGTATATAAAGGAGTAAGACTTGGATGAAATTTAATATGTATAAACAAGCAACAGAATATGAAGAGCGAGCAAAACCATTTCTATCGAAAAATGAAGATAACTATAGTCTATATTATGGTGTACTACAAGGCATTAAAGCAGGGCGGTATGAAAACCCAATGATGGTGACAGTTGAAGATAAAGGTCGAACAGTTGGACTTCTTCAAATGACACCACCTCATGCTTTAAACATAATAATCATTGACGGTGCAAATATAGATTCCATACTTACTTTTGTGGTATCAGAAATGATAAAAAGAGATATACATATTCCTTCAGTCGTTGGATTGAAATCTGTAGTTTATGCATTTGCGGCCAAATGGGAAGTGCAAAATAAGTGTGATACAAAATTGTTAATGGACCAAGGTTTATATCGTTTGGATAAAGTGATCCGATTGCATGGGAATAGCTCAGGAACTTGGCGTTATGCGAGAAATGAAGATGCTCATCTTATCGAGAAGTGGTATCATGCATTTAATAATGACGTCGGTCTTCCGATAGCCTCTAGTCAAATGGTTCAAGAAAAAGTAAAGCAATTTTTACAAGACCAAGAAGTGTTCTTATGGGAAGATAACGGGAAAGTTGTTTCGATGATGAAGAAAGCACGGCCTACTGAACACGGTGTAACCGTATCTTTTGTTTTTACACCAATAGAAGAACGTAAAAAAGGGTATGCTCGAACCATGGTCGCTGCAGGAAGCGCAGAATTATTGAAAACATATGACTTTTGTGTACTTTACACAGATATGATGAACCCAACTTCTAATAAGATTTATCAAGAAATTGGTTACCAAAAAATAGCCGACTCTGTTCATCTTGAATTTTGTTGAAACAATGAATAAAATTTGATCCCGCCAAATAATTATTTGGGGGATTTTTTAAAACATAAGTAAGTATACAAATTTAGTTAGCCATGAACCCAGTATTCCCGGTATTTTAATGAGTAAATTCTAGTGTGATACCGCTAATATACGCTCCAGGAGGGCGAGCGAGCCTCCTCAGGCCAACAGGGTGTTGGCCCGGAGACTGAAGCTGTGCCCGCGAAAAGCGTCCATTGTAGCAGAAATAAACGGGTTTCAAATGGTAACCTTCTTAAAAGGACCGGGCGTACTTTGGAGGGCACTGAAAAAGTCCTC
>NZ_ALJG01000150.1 GCF_000286315.1 Paenisporosarcina sp. TG20
ATTCTCCTTTTAAAAATCAACAAATTAATAAAAATACATATAAAAAGGCGTCATATTTTACAATATTCTGATAGGACTTCTACTGAGAGGAAACTTGTGCATCTAAAATAGGAAATCACGACTCACAATAATGGGTTAACGAGAATCAATTAAAGAAATTCTGATTTATCATGTAAGTCTCCATATACTAAAAACACCATGAATATGAGGTTCTTGGCACTCTATAGTCATATACTTTCTTATCTCGTTAGAAAAACTGGGCAAAGTGCGCCCGGTCCTTTAAGAGAGTCACAGTATCAACTTTGGGTTCCGGTATGATTTCCGTTGCAGGTGGACGCTTTCCGCGGTATCATACTAGAATCTACTCCTTAAAATACCGGGAATACTGGATTCATGGCTCACTAAATTCATATACTTTCTTATTTTGAAAAATAAGCAGCTGAGGAAATCTCAGCTGCCACTATCATTATTAAATATTTTCGGGTTAGCAGTTACTTGATTTATATCACAATTAAATCTCCAAAGATTGAAATTAGGATCAAGCTAACAGCACCCACTGAAAAAGCTGCAATCATGCCAATGTAAAAAGGTTTTATACCCATTCCTTTAAAGATCTTCAAGTTTGTCGAAAGGCCTACTCCCGCCATTGCTAATCCGAGTAAGTATGTTGAACCAAATGAGCTCCAGAAACTATAGAAGTCTTTCCATACTGTTGGATCAAACAATCCGAAAGCTAATCCTGTAGATGAGACCGTTACATCCCCAATCGTACGCATAAATGACAAGAATAAAAATCCTAGAATGAAAACTGGAAATAGCTTATACCACTTTGGAAGTTGACCTGCTTCGCCCTCCGCTATTTCTGTTTTTCGATTACTTCGAAAGAAGAGATATGAAACAAACGGAATCACAGCGATTATAAACATATTTCTCGTCAGCTTAGTGATTGTTGCAACATCTACTACTAATGGAGTATGGTACATTTGGTTGTAAATGAGCGCAGCACCAGATACTTGAGCTGTGTCATGAATAGCGGTTCCCAAAAACAAACCTGCTTTAATCGGATCTTCAGCAAAAAATATATTTGCAAGGTAGGGATAAAAAAGCATTCCAAGTAAACCGAAAATCGTAATGTTCGCGACAGCATACGAAATTTCATCTTCTTTCGCTTTGATAACAGGCGCTGTGGCCATGATTGCTGTAATACCACAAATCCCAGTTCCCGTGGCAATCAAAGTTCCTAACCTAGGTGATTGATTCATTTTTTTAGTAAAATACAGAGTGACGAATAAACCCACTGAAATACATGCAACAATTAGTGGAAGTCCCCATGCACCAAGTTTTAGTGCTTCTGTAAGACTTAATCGTAAGCCGAGCAGAATTATCCCTGCACGTAGAGCATATTTGACCGAAAAGCCAATTCCTTTCATAAATAGACCTTTTAATCCAATCGTATTTCGGATGGCTACCCCGAGTAGAATCGTCACGAAAATACCAGATATCGGACTCGAACTTCCTTCAGGTAAGACTCCTGTCACCAACAATAACTCTCCAATAAGGTGTGCACCATAAATCCCAACCAACATGACGATTAAACAAAATATCAATCCTGGAATAATGCGAATAACTGTCTTATTTTTTAAGCTATCAATCATCAAGTACATTCTCCTAACGCTATTCTAGAAAATTATCAAAAATTTTAAGATTTGGTTCTATAATCTATTAAATAATCGTACTTTTAATACTAAACGTTTAATTTTTAAGGTTCAATCTATTTATTATAAGTCACTTTTAATATTTTAAATTTTGTTGTAATTCAGATAATTGTTTGTTAAAGTAACTTTAATTTGAAGGGAGTGTTGTAATTTGAAATACAGTTATATTTCTCATCTTTATTGTCCCAAATGCGAAAATACTTATGATACTAAAGAACAACATCAGTTATGTACGTGTGGATCGCCTTTATTAGTTGATTACCATTGGGATGAATTAATGAAGGATGTTAATCCCAAAGATTTTTCAACAAGAGAAAATACTTTATGGAGGTACCATGAACTACTTCCAGTTGAAGACGAACGATATGTCGTCTCGCTTGGAGAGGGAATGACACCCTTAGTTGCTATGCCTACCCTAGGAAAAGATATGGATGTGAAATATCTTTATATGAAAGATGAAGGACTTGTTCCTACAGGGACATTTAAAGCTAGAGGCGCTGCAGTAGGAATATCCAAAGCAAAAGAAATAGGTGTTGAGGAACTTGCGATGCCAACAAACGGTAATGCGGGTGCTGCCTGGGCTCTATATGCAGCAAGAGCAGGAATTAAATCAACGATTGTCATGCCAATTGATGCTCCAGTCATTACCAGGAACGAGGTAGCTTTATCAGGAGCTAAACTCTATTTAGTAAACGGATTAATCAGTGACGCTGGAAAAATCGTCGCCAAAGCTGTAAAGGATCATAATCTATACGATGCATCAACTTTGAAAGAACCCTATCGTATCGAGGGTAAAAAAACAATGGGGCTTGAAATAGCAGAACAAATGGGGTGGGAAATGCCAGATGTCATTTTATATCCTACGGGTGGCGGAGTAGGTCTAATCGGCATATATAAAGCCTTAAAAGAATTGAAATATTTAGGTTGGGTAAAAGGTAAATTACCTAGATTAGTAGCTGTTCAAGCGACAGGCTGCGCTCCTATTGTAAAAGCATGGGAAGAAAAGAAGTATGAATCTGAATTTTGGCCAAATTCCAGGACACTGGCTTTCGGTATTAATGTGCCTAAAGCATTGGGAGACTTTTTAGTGTTAGATGCCATTTACAAAACTGAAGGTTGTGCCATTGCGATTGACGATCAGTCGATGATAGATGAACAGGCAAAAATTGCACGCTTAGAAGGTGCTTTCATTTGTCCCGAAGGAGCTTCTACATTTGTAGCAATTCGTAGATTAAGAGAAAAGGGATGGATTAAAGAAGGCGAAACCGTGGTTGCTTTAAATACAGGTGCTGGAATAAAATATCCGGATACCGTTAAAGTAAATGTACCAATGTTAGGAAAAGAAGATGTAATTTAATGAGAATTTATTTCTTAAACATACCAAAAGGATGCGACTGAAGATATAATTCAGTCGCTTTTTGCATTTCTATTCTTCCTTATTCCTATCAAAAGATTTCGTTAAAAAGTCTTTTAAATCATCCTTTGGTAATGAGAAAATCGTTTCCACTAGAGAGTAATTTCCTGCTAAGCGGCCAATAGGAGCAAGCTTTTCTACGTTAATCCTTCCATCTTCATAAAGTTCGTCTTTAACATGGTAGCGAACGACTCGACCCAAGACTAGATGATCATTTCCTAGCTTAATAACATCATGCAAAACGCATTCTATATTAATTGGCGCTTCCTCTACTCGTGGCGCCTTAACTACTTCACTTGCCACTGGTGTCAGTCCCGTATAGTCAAATTCACTCACATCACTTGGGAGGTTTTCTGCACTTCGGTGCATTTCATTTGCAAGTGCTACAGTTGCGATGTTAACTACAAAATCCTTCTGCTTGCGAATATTCATTAATGTATCTTTAATGGTTCCTTCTCTTTCATTAGTACCTTGACCAATTGTGATTGCAAGAATAGGAGGATTTCTAGACGCCACTGTGAAAAAGCTAAATGGAGCTAAGTTCTGTTTGCCATCACTAGATACTGTAGATACCCATGCAATCGGCCTTGGTACAACTGCACCAATCAAGAGCTTATAGGTATCTTTTTCATTTAAATCATCTGGATTTATAATCATTACTTTCATCCTTTCTTCCTTGAGGTCAGTGTTACTGGTTTTTAGTGTCTATTTAAAATCCAATATTAACGGCTTGCGATCTCTTCAATCACATGGCATGTACATTTAATGCCATTAATAAAATCTTCAACTCCTATTTTTTCATTCGGTGAGTGGTTAGCTTCATCAAAATTTGCATAAGGAATGATGATGGATGGCGTCTCTAACACATCAGTCCAGACATAATCTGGTAAGCTCCCACCCATACTCGGTTGGAGAACAGGTTCTTGTCTGAAAGCTTTTCTAACAGCATTTGTAATAACATCAACTATTTCTAAATTAGAAGAGGTTCTAGAAGGTTTCATTGCTGCTAATTTTTTCACTTCAATATCCGGTGCATACTTTTTTACATGTGCTGAAAATTTTTCGTAAATATCATCAGGGTCTTGATCGACCACAAGACGAATGTCCATTTTTAGAACAGCAGTTGACGGAATGATAGTTTTTGACCCTTCCCCTCCATATCCGCTAGTGAATCCAGCGATATTAAACGTAGGTTCAAGTGTCAGTTTTCGATAGTAATCTTCTTTTTCCATATCAAAGTCTTCATATCCAATTTGACTTGCAATATTCTTTTTATCGAAAGGAAGACTACGAATGATTTCTTCTTCTCTTTTAGTAATACCTCGTATATTATCATAAAAACCTTCTATTAATATACGACCTTCCGAATCCCGCATGGTATTAAGCAAGTCAATTATTTTCCAAGCTGGGTTCGGAACAATATTGCCTTTATTCCCAGAGTGATTATCCCACTCTGCCCCTTTTGCTGTGAGTTCAATATAAGTCATCCCTCTTACACCGAGCAGAACTAAGGGTGCTCCACTGTCGTGCTTCGGTCCATCCGATGTATAAACCAAATCGGCTTTCAATAATTCTTTGTTTTCAGCAACAAAAGAAGCTAAATTTGGGCTCCCAATTTCTTCTTCTCCTTCAAAAATAAACTTAATATTAATTGGTAAATTCCCGACTGTGTCTATGTAACTCTTAACGGCAAGTATTTGAGCCATTAATTGTCCCTTATTATCACCGACTCCACGACAATATATCTTTCCGTCACGTATCGTTGGCTCGAATGGTGGAGATACCCATTCATCAATCGGGTCTGGGGGCTGGACATCATAATGTCCGTAGATTAATAAAGTGAATGCTTTAGGGTCTCGTATTATCTCACCATAGATGAATGGATTTTTCTTATATGGAATGACTTTTGTTTCAATTCCAGCATCCTCCATAACTTCTTTCAGCATGATGCAGGCCTCATCAATTCCATTGTTTTGTGCACTGATACTTTCAACTCTAAGTAATTTATAGAGCACTTCCAAATACTCGTCTTTCCGGTTATCAATCGTTTCTTCAATCCTTTTTAATATGTCGCTTGTTTCCGTCTCTAAATTAGTCATTGTAGGAACTCCTATCTTATATTGGTTTGAGAAAATCCGGTCAAAGTATGCCTGGTCCTTTAAGAAGGGGAACCATAGAAACCCGTTTATTTCCGCTACGGTGGACGCTTTTCGCGGGAGGTCCTTTGAGGAAGCACAGATGATTTAAGTAACAGTTTAAAGAATAAGACAGACTTCTATTTATATCTAGTGATTTCCGTTACAGGCGGACGCTTTCCGCGGGCGGTCCGCGAGCCTCCTCAGGCCAACAGGGTGTTGGTCACGAAGGCGTTGCCACCGTTGTGGCGTTCTTAGCCTTTGTTCCATTGTCCGCTCCTGCGGGGTC
>NZ_ALJG01000151.1 GCF_000286315.1 Paenisporosarcina sp. TG20
GTTCCATTGTGCTCCTGCGGTTACTCGTCGCAAAGATACTGGCTTTTGCAGCATCTTTCTGCGGGGCTTTCAGCTCGTGCTGTCCCAATGGAGTCGCCTTGCGCTACAATCAAACGATTACTTTCTAAAATAAACGGATAACAATTAAGTGTTCGTGTTTATTATCAAATTGAGGAGTTATGAAATTGACTTATATAAAAAAATAAAATAGTAATACCCTATATGCCAATCGTAGGCTACCCAAGTATACCTTCACAATCCCTAAGCTCCCATCTTACATTTTTTAGTTACTTCACTTTTTTACTCTTTTGGTAATTGAAGAATAGATATAAATAGCAAGAGATGACCAAATGAAAATAAGTGCAATTAAATGTGCTCGTGATAACGTTTCGTTATACAGAAAAACCCCTGTTACCAGCACTATTGTTGGTGAAATATACTGCAGAATTCCTAGCAAGGATAGCGTTACCTTTTTAGCACTCATAGTAAAAAATAATAGTGGTAGAACGGTTACTGCACCACTACCTATTAAAAGTAAACTTATTGAAATAGAATCGAAAAATTGGATTTGAGATTGAAACATCCAGTATGTCAAAAATACTCTTTTTCTTCACACTGATCAATGTGCCTACCACAGCAATTCCAGTAATACTACCCAGAACATCAGCTTCCATTCTGTTGAATAGGTAAAGTCTTAAGGCAGATCAAGCCTACGAATGATCTCGTAATGGTGGAGAGCATTTTAGAGCAATTTGCCGTTTTTTACCCAGGTACCTCACAACTATCATAAAGAATGAATCACAAAAAAATAGAGTAAGCGTATGAATCACTCATACGCTTACTCTATTTTATCTGTATAATTCTACTCTGAGATTAAACCTGTTTCAATTAAGAAATCACGAGCTACTGTTGAGGTTCGTTCTCCATCGATATCCACCTTGGAATTTAACTCAGCCATTTTCTCCATGGTTAAGTGTGGAGCTAATTCATTTAAAACATCAGCAATTTCTGGGTGTTTTTCCAATACTTCCTTTGGCATAATAGGTGCCGCATAATAAGGTGGGAAAAAGCCTTTATCATCTTCTAAAATTCTCAGATCAAAACGCGGGATACGACCATCAGTAGCATATGCTGTAATGGCATCTAAATTTCCATCTCTTACCGCACTATACATAAGTCCTGGATCCATTCCTTTGTTATCCTTCCACTCTAAACCATAAACCTCATTAAAGTTAGTAATTCCGTCTTCTCTTTCTAAGAAATCAAAGTCTGAACCTAAAATTAAATCTGAAGCATGTGCTTGCAAATCAGAAACCTTCTCTATACCCAGTTCTGCTGCCTGTTCTTCACGCATGGCAATTGCATAAGTGTTGTTAAATTGAAATGGATCTAACCAAGTAATATCATATTTCTCTTCGTACCCTTTCTTAACACGGTCATAAATCACTTCTGGATCAGTCGTATCTAATTCTTCTTTTAAGACAATCATATACGCTGTTCCTGTATATTCTGCGTAGATATCAATATCTCCATCTTCCATTGCCTGTTGGAGAACATCTGTAGGACCAAGGTCGGCCTTTTCAACCACATCAAGCTCTGTTTTTTCTTCAAGAAGCTGTGACATCAGATTAACTAAAATGATTTGTTCTGTGAATTTTTTACCACCAATAACAATGGTGTTTTCTGAATCGCCTTTACCTCCACCACATGCAGTTAGTACAAGTGTTAAAGCTAAAAGTAATAATGTTAGTTTTTTCATATTACATCACCTTTCTGTTTGTAAAAAATTTTAAGTACTGTATTGATAAATAGTTACATTATGTAAATTATCTATTTTCTCAATGCTTTTGGGGTAGCAACAATCTCTAGTCTTTTTAATAGAAAATCCACAATAATTGCTAAGATAGCTGCAGGGATTGCACCAACTAACATAAGTTGGGTATTTAACATACTCAGGCCTCTCATAATTAAATCGCCTAGTCCACCAGCACCAACAAAGGTCGCTAACGTGGCTACACCAATGGTAATAACTGCGGACGTTCGTATTCCGCCCATAATAACGGGCAAAGCTAAAGGTAATTCGATTTTTTGAAGAATCTGCCAACGAGTCATTCCCATCCCTCGACCTGCTTCAACTGCTGATTGATCTACTTCTAAAATTCCTATATAGGTGTTTCGTAAAATTGGAAGTAAAGCATATATACTCAGCGCTATAATCGCATTAGGTTTACCTATCCCTACTAAAGGAAGCATGAAACCTAATAATGCCAAACTAGGGATCGTTTGAGCTACTGATGCTATTCCAATGATGGGCTCAGAAAATTTTCTGAAACTTGTTAACAAAACGCCTAAAGGGACAGATATTATAATGGCAATGGACATAGAAACTCCGACAAGAAACATATGCTCTTGAAAAGCCATAGCCAGTAAATCCCAGCGATCAACAAAGGTATTAATTAAAACTATGAAGAAATTATCATTATTAATCTGAATCACTCCCTTCCCGTAATTTGTATTTTTACTGCACTACTCAAAACCTAGAAAGAACTAATAACAAGATAAATCTTATTATTAATTTTTTCCAACTATCCATTATCTCTAAAAATAAAATTAATTTAGATTACATGTATTGTTTCCTAGTGGCTATGTAATATCAAATAAATTTTGTGTTTTATTTCATTTAAGCGCGTGATTTGTTAAGGACTACTCCGTTGTTCCCAATTTGCTATTCCTCGAATCATACTTGAACGAGTAATAATACCGATTAGTTTGTTGTCTTGCATCACAGGTAAAGTAGTGAGCCCTTGGTTCGCAAAACAATCTGCAACTTCTCCAACGGATTGATTAGCTTGGATTTTAATGACATCTTTAACCATAATATCTGCCAGTATTTTATTCTCATCCTTAAATTGGTTTCTTACCTCTTCCAATGATACCAATCCAAGAATTTCTTTTTCTTTTCCAACAATATATAGTTGATCTACTTTTCCTTTTTTCATAAAGGTAAACGCCTCAGCTAATCCCCTTGTTGGACTCGAAGTTATTACTTTGTCTAACATCAGATCCTCCGCAACCGGATTACCAATACTAGCATTTAAACGTTTTTCACCAATAAAATCAGTAACAAAATCATCTTTAGGATGACGTAGTATTTTATCAGGGGTATCTAATTGAATGATTTCTCCGCCCCTCATAATTGCAATGCGATTAGCAATCTTGAGGGCTTCGTCCATATCGTGTGTTACGAAGACAATTGTTTTATGAATTTCTTCTTGTAATTTAATTAACTCATCTTGGAGTTGTTCACGACTAATAGGATCAAGTGCACTGAATGGTTCATCCATTAGTATAATAGGGGGTTCAGCCGCCAATGCTCTGATAACACCTATGCGTTGCTGCTGTCCACCAGATAATTCACCGGGGTATCTTGATTTGAAGACGCTAGGGTCTAGCCCAACCAAATCTAGAAGCTCATCCACTCTCTTTTCATACTTTTCTTTAGGCCATTTTTTTAGTTTAGGTACAAGGGAGATATTATCCTGTATCGTCATATGAGGTAGTAAACCAATTTGCTGAATCACATAACCAATATCTCTTCTTAATTTAACCGGATTCTTTTTTAAAATGTCTTCTCCATTAATGAGAATTTGTCCCTCAGTTGGATCAATTAATCGGTTGATCATACGCATAGTCGTTGTTTTACCACAGCCCGAAGGACCGATTAACGCAAGCAATTCTCCACTTTTCACATGAAGGTTTATATTTTTTAATGCGTACGTGTCATTGCCATAAATTTTACTTACATTTTTAAAATGAATCACAAATTCACCACCTTACTTAATAGTTAAATCAAAATTTAGTCGCTCGATAACACAGTTCAACTCACTTTTCCTGATAATAAGTAAAGGTATTATTTAACCCTTGTACCCATTAAGACTTATCATTCCCTAGTGTTTCTAGTATGGTCTAATCTTTAATTATTATCAGTTTTTCCAACATCATAATCCTCTTTTATTACAATATTGAAATAAACAATGTAATAAGTGTAACATAGTTAATAGATTCAAGAATTTTAAACACAGAAAGTAATCTATTCTATTTGACATGTAGTCGTTGGGTATTTCGTTAGCAGGGGGACGGTTCTCTTGCTTCTTTTTCTTTGTTGAATTCGTATAGCTGCTCCCTTTTGTAAGGGAGGTCAAAAAAGAATAATGGATGTGAGATTCTAACATGAATGATTCTTATAATGTAGCTTCAGATAGCTAGGTGTGGTAATGGCGGGAGGCTGATAATCAAGAAATTGATTGAGAGACTTTTTATTTTGGAGGTCTGTCTATATCTATTTTTTCTTCACCCTATAATTGTTTGCATCCCTGAGACGCGACATTTAAAAAGTCCAATTCCTCAAAATTAAAATTGAGAAATTTGTCTTTTTTGCAAATATGGAAAAGCATATTATTGCTGAACTTTTTTATTGTTGATTTTTTCACCGCCTAATTAAATCATTCATTGTGGAAGAATAAATAGTCCACTTTCAGAATTTTCTTCATTCTCTTTAGCAGGAATAATATGGATTTGTATAGAATAACTTTATAGATATAGAAAAAATAAAAATGGAAATGGGAGAGGGTAAAAAATGCCGGTAAATCCGAAAATCCAATACTTTCTGGAACAGATGAACACCATGCCCGCTGCATCAATGGATCAAATAACGCCTGAAGCAATGCGCAGTTTAGAAAATGCACAATTAGCTGCACAACAGAAAGAGACCGTGGAAAAAGTGGAAGACATAACGATTCCTTTAGCAGGGCGTAACATCCCCATTCGCCTCTATATACCAAAAGGTGAAGGTCCCTATCCTGCTCTCGTCTTTTATCATGGCGGAGGATGGGTACTCGGCAGTATTGAAAGCCATGATGCCATTTGCCGCGAGTTGGCGAATCTGGCAGCCTGCGTGGTAATTTCCGTAGAATATCGCTTAGCCCCCGAACATAAATTTCCTTCTGCTGTGAATGATGCTTACGAGTCACTAGAATGGGTAGCGTCCCATGCAGCAGAACTCGGGATTGATCCTGACCGGATTGCAGTTGGTGGCGACAGTGCGGGAGGAAATCTTGCGACGGTCGCTTGCCTTATCGCAAAAGAACGCAATGGTCCTCACGTGGTTCATCAGCTCCTGCTTTATCCATCAGCAGGCCCAGCAACCGATTATCCTTCCATGGCCGAGAATGGAGAAGGCTATTTACTGACAGGGGAAATGATGAAATGGTTTCAGTCGCATTATTTGCAGAATGCAGAGGATCGGATTCACCCTTACTTGTCTCCTATACTTTCCGACAATTTGGAAGGTTTACCTTCGACGACCATCCTTACCGCGCAATATGATCCTTTGAGAGATGTCGGAATTGCTTACGCTGAGAAGTTGCAATCTCATGGCGTAGAGGTTTTCCATAAGAATTACGAAGATCTTATTCATGGATTTGCCAACTTCACAAGCTTCGTTCCTGAAGCGCGTCAAGCAGTTGTGGATGGGACCGAAGAACTTAAAAAAGCGTTTGCGCTGGATAAACCCACTTATTTAGAGAATGAAAATCGGCTTGGAGCTGGTAGGTAAATTTCTTTCAGCAGTTAACCCTTTGGACAAACAAGCCATATTTATCCAATG
>NZ_ALJG01000152.1 GCF_000286315.1 Paenisporosarcina sp. TG20
ATTAAATCATCACGGATTCAGGATAAATCCTATATATAATTATGTGGATTGTATAACATCATTTGCATATGTACCAGAAAAACAGTATGATAATACGGAAATGTTTATAAAGTGAGGTTAAAAAGATGAGTGTTCATATTAATGCAAAAAAAGGCGATATCGCTGATACGATTTTGTTACCTGGAGATCCACTTCGTGCGAAGTATATAGCAGAGACGTTTTTAGAAGACGTCGTTCTATATAATGAAGTTCGAAACATGTTTGGATATACTGGTAATTACAAAGGTAAACGAATTTCTGTTCAAGGGACAGGAATGGGAGTCCCATCTATTTCAATTTATATAACCGAGTTAATGAATGAATATGATGTGCAAAAATTAATTCGCGTAGGTACTTGTGGTTCTATCCACCATGACGTTAAAGTCCGTGACGTGATACTGGCGCAAAGTGCTTCAACTGATTCTAAAATGAATGAATTAATTTTTAAAGGCATTAACTATGCTCCTACGGCTGATTTTGATTTACTGTTAAAAGCATACAACGCAGGTCTAGAAAAAGGCTTAAACTTAAAAGTAGGTAATGTATTTACGGAAGACGTATTTTATAATGAATATGCTGAACATGAGAAATGGGCTCAATATGGAATTTTAGCGCTAGAAATGGAGTCTTCTGCACTTTATACTTTAGCTGCGAAATATGGACGCCAAGCATTATCTATCTTGACGGTTAGTGATCATTTGCTGACTGGTGAAGTTACCACTTCGGAAGAACGTCAATTAACATTTAATGATATGATTGAAGTGGCATTAGAAGCGGCAATTCAAGATTAATCAGAGTTTTTGGCAAAGGTTGTCAGACGTTTTGACAGCCTTTTCTTTCCGTTTTAATCTATAGTAATAAACTATTTAAAAGGATTTGAAAGTGGTGAATGGGATGGATGAAGAAAATAAAAATCCTGATCAAGAAACAGGACAATTAGAAAACAATCAACAAAACGTTCCAGAGGGAAAATATATTCGTATTAAAGCTTTTGCCTTCATCATGATGATTTTCGCGTTAATTTTAAGTACGGCTGGTTTAACGATTTTTGCTTTAACCTTTGGCGATGACAAAGTCGTCGAAGTTCGAGCACCTGAAAGACCAGAGTTTCAAAAACTATTTCAAGCATATGACGAGTTAAATAAAGATTACTATGCTGATATTGATAAAGAAACGTTAGTGAATGGTGCTATTAATGGGATGATTGATGCACTTGGAGATCCTTATTCTGATTATATGGACCAAAAAGAGGCTGCACAATTCGATGAAAATATTTCTTCTAGTTTCCAAGGAATCGGTGCTGAAATTCAATCGCGTAATGGCAAGATTTCCGTAGTTTCACCGATCAAAAATTCCCCGGCTGAAAAAGCAGGAATTTTACCTAATGACTATATTATTGCAGTAGATGGGGAAAGTATTCTTGGTATGAGCGCATCTGAAGCAGTACTATTAATACGTGGCGAAAAAGGTACTTCTGTAACATTGTCAGTTCAACGTGGTCAATTATCTGAACCGATTGAAATTACAATTGTTAGAGATGAAATACCAATTGAAACGGTATATGCTGAAATGTTAGAAGATAAAATCGCACATATTCAAATTACAAGTTTTTCTAACAATACGTACGATGAGTTAGTTGCAGCTATCACTCGAATGGAAGAAGCAGGAATGAAAGCTCTAGTGCTTGATGTAAGACAAAATCCAGGTGGTTTATTAAATTCAGCTATAGATATTTCAAATCTATTTATTGAAGATGGAAAACCATTGTTCCAAGTTAAAGAAAAAGATCAAGAATCAGAAGTCTACTTAGCCACATCTGGAACGAAATTAAAAATACCTACTAATTTGTTAATCGATGAGGGAAGTGCTTCTGCATCAGAAATTCTTGCAGCTGCTATGAGTGAATCTGCGGGTATTCAACTTATTGGATTGAATACATTTGGTAAAGGAACAGTTCAAACAGCTAATCAATTGCAAGATGGATCAAACATGAAATTTACCACTGCCAAATGGTTAACTCCTGAAGGAAATTGGATTCATGAAAAAGGCATTGCTCCAAACGTTAAAGTCGAGTATCCATCTTATTCAAAGTTACCATATTTAGATTCATCTGTAGAAATGAAAGTTGGCGTATTATCAGATCAAGTAAAAACAGCTGAGGCAATGTTAACAGCGATTGGTATTGACCCAGGCAAAGTTGATGGGTTATTCGATGAACAAACAGAAGTAGCTGTGAAACAATTACAAAAAGAAGCAGAAATAGAAGAGACAGGTATCTTAACTGGTGATACAACTTATGCGTTAATGGATCGCTTACGTACAAAAATTGAAAAAGAGGATCCACAATTACTTAAGGCAAAAGATTTATTATTAAAGGAATTAGCAAATTAAAAAAAGCTGGCCTGCAATTTGAGGCTAGCTTTTTTTACCAGAAAGAAAGTGGAGGTTTGTATGAGAGACGTTTATTTAATAAGTGGGTTCTTAGGAAGTGGGAAGACTTCATTGTTAACTGATATCATACGTCAGTTAAAAGAACGAGGATTAAAACCCGCGGTGTTAATGAATGAATTAGGAAAACTTCCCTTTGATTCAAAAGCTGTAGAGGAAGATATTCCATTAAAAGAAATGTTAGAAGGGTGTATTTGTTGTACAGGTTCTGAAAAAACGGAAGCACTACTTCAAACGCTGTTGGCGGGAGAAAGCTTTGATGTATTACTAATTGAGACAACCGGTGCAGCACATCCAGTTGAAGCATTAGATGCTGTATATTCTCCATTATTCGCAAAGCAATTAAACGTTAAAGGAATTATAACAGTTGTGGATAGTATGCTATGGCTGAACCGACAGAGTTTACCACCACAAGCACGTTCTCTTTTTTTAGAACAAATTCGTCATGCTCATTTTCTTTTAGCAAATAAAATGGACCTATTATCAGAGCCTGAGCAAGCTAAGATTACTTATGAGTTACAAAGTTTTAACCCTACAGCAATATTAATTCAAACTTCTCATGCCAAGTGTCCATACTCGCAATTAGAAAGATTGAAAGGCACTATCGGACATAAAGAAGTGAATGTCTCTAGAATTGGGGAAGAACTTTCTCTGTCAACAAGACTAGTTTCTTTTAAGGAATCTATTGATAAGAGTGAATTTGAAGATTGGCTGCGAACAGTCCCATCTACAGTTTATCGAATGAAAGGCTTTGTTCCAGTAAAGGGTGTTAAGAACCCCATGCTCTTTCAGTTTTCATATGGGATAATTCAATGGTTACCTGAGTATGTGAAAATGGAGCCATCCATAGTAATCATAGGCGAACAAATCGCTCAATTACAAGTTCCGGGAAGTGAATGAGACTTGGGATGAGTGAAATAATTAAAGCCTATCAAATCTTATTTCCATTCCGTCAAGGACTTTCAGATATAACAACTATGGATCAACTTGAAGACTGTATTCGTATTGAGTTATTAGACGAGTTAACACATCCGCGTGTAAGGAAAAGACCTGATCAAAAACTACAGATAGCTTACGAGAGAATAGACAAAAGTGACTTTAATAAAACCTTAAAAGTGAGTTTAAAAAATTCATATGAAAAAGTTTTTCAGAGTGTTACTAGATTGTAAGACAGACATTGTAAGACATCAAGAGGTCATCTCGCATTAGAGGTGACCGTTTTTTTTATGGATATATATTTAGTTGAAATTGATACTTAATCTATCAAAACCTCATTTTATTAGGGGATAAAGGTGTGAAATTATTTACTGGATATGAGTACTTGCAGACTACTTATTCTTTTTGAAATAGTAAAAGTATTTTCTTATTATATATTTAAGTAATATATGATAGACTTAATTAACTATTCTGTTAACATATCAGATTAAAATAATGGATGCTAATTTTATCCTAGAATTTCATTTATCGAACCCAGTACCAAGATTCTCGAAACAATTGAATTATAACTTGTTTCTGGTTTTAGAATGTCCAATAGACAACACATTAAAAAACTGGGTATGCTTAATTATCAAAAATATAACCTTCTACATAAAATAATAATACAGCTTTAGAATGGAAACGCTTTTATTGATTTAATGGAATAATTTTGTCTAGGATAAACACTCCTGGTTAACAATAACTGAAAGTCATCAATATGGAGGGATTGAAAATGGAAATCAACAAAGCAATTGAAGTTTTAGATAGGATGCGCCTTCCTAACGGCGCTTACATTGCCAGTGTTTCAAAGGACTATAATTTCGTTTGGATACGTGATGTCGTTTATACGGTTTTACCATTTTTGCAGAGCCGATCTGAGAGGTATGAAAAAGCGTATCATGCTTTATTTGACCTATTCAAAACTTATGAATGGAAGATTGACATACACCGTGAAAAGAAACCCGTGTACCTATTTGAATATATTCATTCACGGTATTCCATAGATTTAAAGGAGTTAAATCAAGAATGGGGTCATGCTCAGAATGATGCAATCGGGGCCTTCTTGTGGGGAGTAGGGAAGGGTGTGAGCCACGGACAAAATGTTATCCGTGATGAGCAAGATCTTGCTATCGTCCAGAAGCTAGTCGACTATCTGGAGTGTCTCCAATATTGGCAGGCACATGATAATGGAATATGGGAAGAAAATATGGAGCTGCATGCTTCAAGTGTAGGTGCATGTGTGGCAGGCTTGCATGCGGTTAAAATGTTAGTAAACGTTAACGCTGAACTAATCCAAAAAGGTGAAGAAACACTTAGGTTTCTACTGCCACGTGAAAGTGAAACAAAAGAAACCGACTTAGCGCTGTTATCACTAGTTTATCCATATCGGATTGTTGAACGGAAAATGGCACTAAAGATTGTCGAAATGGTTTCAACACGCCTGGAGCGAACAAATGGCTGTATTCGATACCAGAATGATCAATATTACAATCAAGGAAGCGAAGCTGAATGGTGCTTTGGACTACCATGGCTTGGGTTATGCTATTTTGAACTAGGTCTGTATGATCAAGCTTTTGACTATGTAAATAAAACCAAAAAAATTGTCCCAGATAATTGGGAAATTCCCGAATTATATATTGGTGGTATAAACATTCCAAATGGCAATACACCACTTGCTTGGTCCGTTTCTCTTTCCTACTTGTTTTTAAATCGCATGAGCCACATATCTCCTTCTAGATTGACTGGAAACTGAACAGGACATAAATCTCTAAAAAACATATTTCCAAAGTCTGATTCGGGTTAGCTTTAATCAGGCTATTATAAATATGGATGAACTAAAACTCCTTACCGCCCTAAACATGTATTTATAAGCGAAACAACACTAAATTTAAGTGTTGTTTCGCTTTTTTTCTTGCTGATGAGTCAATTTCATAATAAAAAGCTACTAATAAAATCCGAACAAAGTTGATTTCCGCATGTTTCTGCATCGCTACGCTAGCTTCGAAACATGAAAGTAGTTGCAACGGAAATCACTAGATTTCAATATGTGGCTATCTTATTCTACAGGTTATAGTGCAGTTGCAGTGACGAGGAGACTGAATCCATGCCCGCGAAAAGCGTCCACCGTAGCGGAAATAAACGGGTTTCAATGGTTACCCTTCTTAAAGGACCGGGCGCACTTTTCCCGGTTTTTCTTTAAAACATAAGAAACCACCATGGCTTACG
>NZ_ALJG01000153.1 GCF_000286315.1 Paenisporosarcina sp. TG20
CGTAGTCGTTGTTCCTGTTCCTACAATCGTTGATCCTACTTTAATTGTGACAGTAGAACCAACTTCTGCACTTCCAGTCACACTCGTTGATTTATCCGTAACTTCATTAACTGTTGGCATTGTAGGTGCTGTTACATCTACTACCGTCACTTCTCTAATTCCACTCGTATTTCTAGCATTATCAGTAGCGGTTACTGACAATTTTGTTCCTGCTTTTTGTTTTGTAATTAAAACAGTATAAGTGCCTTCGCTATCTACTGTTCCAGAACCTATTTCGGTCGTACCTGATTTAATTTTAATCAGTGAACCCACTTCTGCTGTTCCGCTAACACTTGTAGATTTATCCGTTACTTCGTTTACCGTTGGAACTAACGGGGCTGTTGCATCTGTTACTATTACTTCTATTGGGTCACTACTATTCTTTGCAGTATCAGTAGCAGTAATGGTTAACTTTGTTTCTGCTTTTTGTAATTCTATTAGAACCGTATACTTACCAGTGCTATCAACAGTATCTGAGCCTTTTTCAACCGTTCCAGATTTTATAGTAATAAGAGAACCAACCTCAGCTGTTCCCGTTACACTTGTCGATTGATCCGTTACTTCATTTACTGTTGGCATTGTAGGTGCGGTTACATCTACTACCGTTACTTCTCTAATTCCACTCGTATTTCCAACAGTGTCAGTAGCAGTTACTACCAATTTCGTTCCTGCTTTTTGTTGTGAAATTTGCACAGTATAATTGCCTTCGCTATCCACTGTCCCAGAGCCGATTTCGGTTGTACCTGATTTAATTATAATCAGTGAACCTACTTCTGCTGTTCCGCTCACAGTTGTAGATTTATCCGTTACTTCCTTTACTGTTGGAACTAACGGGGCAGTTGCATCTGTAACTGTTACTTCTATTGGGTCACTATTATTCTTTGCAGTATCAGTAGCAGTAATGGTTAACTTTGTTCCTGCTTTTTGTAATTCTATTAGAACCGTATACTTACCAGTGCTATCAACAGTATCTGAGCCTTTTTCAACCGTTCCAGATTTTATAGTAATAAGAGAACCAACCTCAGCTGTTCCCGTTACACTTGTCGATTGATCCGTTACTTCATTTACTGTTGGCATTGTAGGTGCGGTTACATCTACTACCGTTACTTCTCTAATTCCACTCGTATTTCCAACAGTGTCAGTAGCAGTTACTACCAATTTCGTTCCTGCTTTTTGTTGTGAAATTTGCACAGTATAATTGCCTTCGCTATCCACTGTCCCAGAGCCGATTTCGGTTGTACCTGATTTAATTTTAATCAGTGAACCTACTTCTGCTGTTCCGCTCACAGTTGTAGATTTATCCGTTACTTCCTTTACTGTTGGAACTAACGGGGCAGTTGCATCTGTTACTATAACTTCTTTTGGTTCACTACTATTTCCAGCAGCATCCGTCGCCGTTACAGATAACACCTGATTTGCTTTCTGTTTTGGAATAGCTATAGAAAAAGTTTGATCTGTAGAAACAATTCCTTCCCCGATAACTTCTACTCCTGTCTTTACAGTTATCATGCTTCCTACTTCTGCATACCCAGTCACGACCGTTGATCTATCCGTAACAGGATTCACAACTGGGATGCCAGGTGGAATGGTATCAAGAGATGTCGCATCAATTAATCGATACTCGATGGATGCTCCTTTAGTGGTTGGAACAGAAAATTCATTTACATCTTCAATGGGTACGTTTATGGCCCCACCACCTCTTAAATACTTTGGTAATGAACCTGTATATTTAGGGCTATCAATCTCGGAAAGGACGGCTTCACCGTTGAAACCATATAAACCAGTTGGTTCGTTTACATATAGTGCTTGTCGGAAATCGGTTAAGAATTCTCCGAGTGTTTTATCTGCGCCTATATATTTTTGAATAATTGCTTCTAGTGCATTCACATCACTGTTCAGATCTATTAGTAACTCTTTATAGATTGATTCACCTTGCTTTGCTTGGACTCTTAAATATTGACCAAACAAATAAGATAAAGAGTAGTTAGATAATACGTCTCCGGCCCGATCCCAATATAGAAGTGAGTGACCGTTTGCAATTGAATTCGAAAGTTCATAATATTGAACTCGATTTGTTAAAGCACCATTCATGTACATATGTTCCGCAGCCATAGAGAGGGCTTCATTTAACCAAACCTCCATGCTCGGACCTCTTTCGACTAAAACGTTTTGATTGAAGTTCACCATATGCTGAAATTCATGAGCAATGGTAGAAAAGGATTCATCCACATTATAAGAACCCTTAGTTAAGCCCATAGATGGGTAGGTATCGATATAAAAAATCTCTGACATATTTGAGTATGCAGTCTGATAAAGGTCTCGCGCATAAAAATAACCTCCAATATATCCGCCGTTACCTGTAAAGCCATCAGAAATGTCGTAAACAAGTATTGAAATCTTCTGGTTACCATCCACATCAGACTCTTTTGCAAAGTTCTCAGTAATGAGTGGATATATCTCTTGATCAAACTCATCGCTCATTTCCTTTGCTTGAGCAGAAGAAATGTCATTGTTGTTTACCCAAATCTCACCGTATTGACCACTGTATTTCAATTCGGCCGCAATTTCATAGTTGGTATTATCTACAGCATCCACTACCCAGAAGTTTTTCATTGCTCCAACAGTGGACGACTGTATCGTGTTTTTACTACTTTTTGTTTCAAATAAAGAAGCATTCACTTTCGCCGGATCAAACTCTGGAAGCATATCAACTTTATAGGCTTCTTGTGGAAGGGAATTATCTATCGTTATCTTTTCATTTAGTTCGCTAATCGAAAAAGTTCCAGTTGATTGAGTTGTCATAGCATCGGTTGACTCGTTACTGACAATGACAGTATCAGTTTTAAGGGGAGTCGATTCCCCCTGGAAATAGGGATTTCGGATCTTTTTAAAAGTCACACCTGAAAGTGTATTGTCACTATAATCCGACAATGTGCCCATCCGAATATAGATAAATTCTTGTTCAAAGTACTTAGATGATAACGCTTCTTCTGTGACATAGGGAGTTGTCCCATAATAAGAAATTAAAGTATAGGTATCGTATGTTAACACACCTTGACTTTCCGTATAAAAGTCCCAATACATAATAGGATCACGTGGACTCCAAGGCCATGGTGAATATTCTAATGTTAAGTTAATAGAAGATATATAATCACTTGTAATACTTTTAGGTAGTATTGTATGTATTGAATTGTAATAATCAAAAATGTATGCTTCTTCATTCATCGCCCACTCAGTAAAGAGAGAGATATTTAAAGAGTTCTCTTTTTGCATGTCTTTCGAAATGACATTTTTATTGTTTCCATTTTCTTCAGAAGCCTTCACTGACAATGGACTTAAAAGAGATAATAATAACATTAACGATAAAAAAGTTTTCATAAATTTCAATTTGTGTACCTGCCTTCTATGATATATTAGTAAGTTATTATATTTTATAGAGATAATTTATACATTCTATGATAAATATATTATTCTGGTATCTTTAGTTTCTGACCAGACTGTACCACTGTAGTCTGAAAGATTAATCAATCTTTTTATTATTTCTGTTGAATATACTATTCTTTCTTACCTCGAACCACATTTGTTATCCACTTAATTAATTACGTATGTACGTACTTCAATCATTTCGTGTGATAATGAAAAATACTCACCCTTTCTTTCCAGTAAATTACAAATTATATTTTATTCTATCATATTATATACAGAAATAATAGCAAATTTAGTAATAAAGTTGTAAATTAAATGATATTTTTTCCTTTTTTAGGTTCTTACTACATATGTTTTGACTAAACAAAAAATAGTCAGCTTCTTCTAATAAAAGTGATCGGTAGTATTTCCATTGGAGAAGGAAAAAAGATAAGGCAACTACTAAAAAAGATAGCGACTGAAGATGCAATTTCAGCCGCCCTTGAATTTACTATAAAGCGCTCGCCATTCTGTAATTTCATGTTCTTTCTTTTATGTTTAATATCTCATACAACAACTTCGCTAGAGTGCTGGCCTAGGGACAATTTTTAAAATTCCAACCTTCTCTCGCGATGTTTTCATCGCGAGACATACATCTCTTCCTATTAATACTTACGTTGCTCAAAATCAGATTCAATTTTTTGTTTCCATGTTCGATCCAGTTTTTTACCCGAGCGGAAAGAGCTGACGGCTTCATTTAACACTTGGTAATTGAGTTGGGTCCCTTCTGTATCGGCATGGTATTTTACCGCGAAGTCTTTATCAATGCCGAATGTTTCTGCTGTAGAAACTGCATCGATATTGGCTCCTAGGAACATAAACTCCCAATTATAATTTTCTTTCTGGTGAGCAATCATTGACTTGATCTTTTTATGGTTGTATTCACAACTGGCGTTTTCCATTCCATCGGTTGTAATAACGAACATCACTTTTCCAGCGCGTTCTTCTTCACTCGTTCTTTTTTGAGCATTACCGATTTTTAAAATTGTCGAACCTATTGCATCAAGTAAGGCGGTGGTACCACCCACTTCATATTCCTTTTCCGTAATTGGTGAGATGCCTTTAATCGAAATGCGGTCATGCAGCAACTCATATTCGTGATTGAACAGGACCGTCGTAACTCGCGCATCGCCTTGTTCTTTTTTCTGCTTGGCAATCAAGGCATTAAATCCACCGATTGTATCGCTCTCAAGCCCTGACATAGACCCACTCTTATCCAGTATAAAAACCAACTCAGTACTTTTCGTATTCATATTATTTTCCTCCTTAAGTTGTGTTCCGGAATCCTCCGATTTCTTTTACAACTTAAGAATAAGCTTTTCTTGAAGCAAAAAGGTCGCTTCTAAAGCGACAATTAAACACCGAAAATTTCGGATTGTAATCCGATAGCACTATTCAAAATGAAGGAACTTCTATATAGCATGTCTAATTTATACTAGAAAAGGAGGAATTTGAATGGATATTGAAGCGTCATTTGCTCTAGATGCTATTCTGAGAGAATTAAAACAAATTAACAATAAATTAGATAGTATTGAATCTAACACCAGTGTTACTGAACATAATTTCGCAATGTTGGAATCGAAGTTAGATGAAATGATACAAGTCCTCGCTAAAAATTGATTACTCGTGCGCCTCTTAATAGGCGCTTTTTCACAAAATAAAGAGGTATAAACTATAGAGTGCCATGATTCCCGTGTTCATTATGTTTTTAGTATATGGAGACTAACATGCTAAAATGGGGTTTCCAAGGTGGACTCACGTTAAACCGATAAATTTAAAGGGATGATTTTCTTTTTAAAGCTCACAAGTCTCCTCTTGAACTTCAGTGGTAGAGATGTTTGTTCTGTAATATATTCTTGTCTAATAATCCTATCTAAATATATCTTGGTTTTTATCACAAGATAAAAGTATATAACTATAGAGTGCCATGAACCCAGTGTTCATGGTATTTTAAAGTTTATGAGACTAACATTCTTAAGTAGGATTTCTTTGGTATGACCCTCTTTAATTCGATTAATATAAAGGTGTTATTTCCCTTTTTAGAAACGTTAAGTTTCCTCTCAGTCGAAGTGAATTTTCAGTGATATAATCTTGTTTAAATAAAGGTGTAGGATTTTACAAAATAGAACGATTTTTTATTTATTTTAAAAGAAAAATGATTGTAGTGGAAGGCGGCGACTCCTGCGGGAAAAGCGAGACAGACGAGACCCCGCATGAGCGCACAATGGAACAAA
>NZ_ALJG01000154.1 GCF_000286315.1 Paenisporosarcina sp. TG20
TTTGAGCAAGTATTTCTCTTTTTAGAAATAGTGTAGAAGAAGTCTTCCTGCTAGCTTTGTATCGTTCACGATTCAAATGATTGTCACAAAATTAGAATGCGTTGCAAAAAGCGCAGGTGGCGACTTCTGCGGATAAAGCATGAGCTGAAGGCCCCGCAGGAAAAATGCTGGCCAAAAACCAATATGCGACGAGTAACTGAAGGAGCACAATGGAACGAAGGCTAAGAACGTCACTACGCGAGTCAACGTCTTCGCGGGGCCAACATCCTGTTGGCCCGAGGAGACTGAAGCCATGCCCGCGAAAAGCGTCCACCGTAGTGGAAATAAACGGGTTTCTATGGCTACCCTTCCTAAAGGACCAGGAGCAATTTGCCCGGCTTTTCTTATTCATCCCCTAACTATCCAATTCGACAAATTTCATGAAATTCCTTTTCATGAACAATAATTTCTATAAATCATCAAAGCCATTATCTTGCACATTAACTTTTACATATTGACGAGACTTTTGTTCAAAGAAATCTGTTTTCCCTAAATCCACTTCTTCATATGCTTTAATCCACTTTAATGGATTTTTTCTATATGTGGGAAACGGACGCTCATATCCGAGTTGTGCACAACGTACATTAGCGTAAAAATAAATGTACTCTTCAACGTCTTCTACATCCAAACCATCAATCTTATCTCCTATCACTTCACGTGCCCATTCAATCTCCAATGCCGCAGCTTCTTTGAAAATCATATCTACTTTACTCGCTCGTTCTGCAGTATCATACTCTGGATACTGTTGTAGCAACTCTTGATAAATTTTCACAAATAAATCCACATGTATTTGTTCATCTCGGTTGATATAGTTTATCATCGTACTAGTTCCAACCATTTTTTGGTGGCGTGCCAGGTGATAGAAAAATGCAAATCCTGAGTAAAAGAATAAGCCTTCCAAAATTACATCATATACAATCGCCGTTAATAACGAGTCTACATTTGGTTCCTCAGAGAAATCTTCATATCCATTCATGATAAAATCATTTCGTTTCTCTAGTACCGGTTCGGTTCGCCAAGTATCGAATACTTCATCTTGTTGTTGTTTTGATACCAAACTTGATAGCACGTAGGAATACGAATGATTATGAATGACCTCTTGTTGGGCCAAAATAATCATGAGCGCGTTCAAACTGGAATCAGTTAAGTAATCTGCGACTTTTCCTGCAAAGTCAGTTTGTACACTATCAAGTAAAGCTAATAAGCCAATTATTTTTAAAAATGCTTGTCGTTCTGAATCATTTAATGAACCAAACTGCTTTACGTCTGACCCCATATTGATTTCAAAGGGTGTCCAAAAATTTCCTAGCATCCTTTTATATTTAGGATATGCCCAACTAAAGCGGACATCATCCCAATTTAATACATTCGAGGAATCACCATTTACAATACTTGTCGATCGATTTGGTGCCTCTTTATCCATAAGCTTTCTTTTGTTTATTGCAGTCATATATTTCTCCCCTTAGCTTGAGCAAGACTCACATTCCATCAATTCAATCGATGTTGAGCGTACATAATAGGTAGTTTTCAGTCTTCTTTCCCAAGCATCTATATGTAAATCAAGCAACTCTTTTGCTTTGATTGTATTTTGGACATATAAATTTAACGATACCCCTTGGTCGATATGACGTTGACGGGCTGCATTCTGCTTTAATGTCCAGTGTTGATCAATAAAGTAGGCTGATTTGTAATACCATGTTGTGTCCTCATTTAAATCTGGAACTGTCACTGGAATTTTGTAATCTTTCTTCTCCTCTGAATAGCTCTTTTGGAAAATAGGATCAATGCTAGCCGTACTTCCTGCTAAAATTGAAGTGGAAGAGTTTGGTGCAACGGCCATTAAATAACCGTTCCTCATGCCATTAATTGCTACTTCAAAACGAAGTTCTTTCCACTTCTTGCTAGTGTAATCACGGGACTCAAAGTAATCACCCGTGTGAAATGCAGATCCTTCAAATAATGGATACGGACCCTTTTCCCTGGATAAATTCATGGATGCTTGGACAGTTAAAAAGGCAATTTCTTCATACAATTTATCGGCGAACTCGACGGCATCGTCTGACTCCCAACGAATTCCTTTTAATGCTAATAAGTGGTGCCATCCAAATGTGCCAAGGCCAATTCCACGGTATCTCGCATTCGTTCTTTCAGCTTGAGGTACCGGAATTATATTTAAATCAATGACATTATCGAGCATGCGAACTTGTACTTTTATAAGACGTTCTAACACACCTGCTGGAACTGCTTTACCTAAGTTAATTGACGATAAATTACACACTACAAAATCACCTGGTTTACGGCGCGTTACGATGATATCATCCTCGATTGTAATCGATTTGAATTGTGTGGCACTCATGTTTTGAAAAATCTCTGTACATAAGTTACTGCTATAAATCATGCCTTCATGCTTGTTCGTATTCATACGATTCACTTCATCACGATAAAACATATAGGGCACACCAGTTTCTAGTTGACTTCTCATAATCCTCTTCATGATATCAATCGCAGGCACAACTTCTCTTGATAGGCGCGAGTCTGCAATACACTCTTGATATTTATCGCGGAAAGAACCCTTCCCTCGAGACTCATCATAGAAGTCTTCTAGAGAATAGCCCATCACGGTACGAACTTCATGTGGATCAAACGTTGCCCATTCTTCCCTGGCTTTTACTTTTTCCATAAATATATCTGGCAAGCTCACACCTGTAAAGATGTCATGAGCACGCATTCGTTCATCGCCGTTGTTTAACTTTAAATCAAGAAACGGTAATATATCTTTGTGCCAAACATCTAAATAAACAGCAATCGCCCCTTGACGCTGACCAAGTTGGTCCACACTAACAGCTGTATTATTTAATTGTTTAATCCAAGGCATAACTCCGCTTGAGGCTCCTTTAAATCCACGAATTGAGGAACCTCGACTTCTTACTTTCCCCATGTAAATCCCGATTCCTCCACCATATTTGGATAATGTAGCGACATCCGTATTCGAGTCATAAATCCCTTGTAAACTATCGTCCACTGTATCAATAAAGCAGCTAGATAATTGACCGAGTGGTTTTCCTGCGTTCGAAAGTGTTGGCGTTGCAACCGTCATATATAAATTACTCATAGCCCAGTATGCTTCTTGAACCTTCTCTAAACGATTTAATGATTCATTTTGCATTAACGTCATGGCTATAATCATCCAGCGCTCCTGTGGAAGCTCAACTGGGGTCTTATCATAATCTCTTGCCACGTAGCGATCCACCAAGGTTTTTAATCCGATATATGTAAATAGAGCATCGCGCTCCGGTTCAATAATTTCACCTAAAGCAATGATTTCATCTTTCTTATACGCTTGAAGAAGTCGAATATCATATAGTCCTTTATCTGACAAACGAGTCAGATGTTTATTGAAATCCATATAGACTTCATCAACTACACAATCTCGAATAACAGCCATTTCACTATAAACTTGTGCTAAATAAATACGAGCTGCTACAAATGTCCAATAGGGTTGCTCTTCATCTAAATGACTAAGTGACTCTAAAACCAATGCCTGAGACCATTGCGCATCACTGGCACCTGTATTTTTCTTAAGCCATTTGTCATGTGTACGTAGTAGTGGAGCTAACTGATCTTGATTAAACAACTCAAGTAATTGATTAATTATTTCCTCTTTATTTGATAAGATCTTTTGAACCATGGTGTAATCTCCTCTCCAATTTCACAATTTAAGTACAAAAAAAGCGACGCACAGCCTCTTCGGCTGAGCATCGCTCATGATTGATAGAATGGAAAAGAGTTTAGGTGGTTTGCGAAATGGAATATCGCTCGCTACTAATAGCTCGCTTCCACTCCTCAACCCCCGAAGAAAGTGTTGCTTATCGAAAAAAGGCAGGTCTCCTGGCTCGTGCATCACCCTTCTGTACCCCTTCCCGTGCTTTCGCATAGTGGTCTTTGTACAGTCGTTTACACTTACAGTTGCGGGGACAGCTTCGGCATTTACCGAATTCCCTTTTAAACCATCTCTGGTACCATTTTTTCGTTTATATACTATATATCGTGTTTCATACAATTACTAATCTAACATATTGTGTTTCTGCATTCAATAGTCGAATAGACTCTGATATCATTTAAAGCTTGTTGACGCTTGCTAAATCACCAAATAAATATTTTTTTGTCTAGTTCCATATAAAATTGTAACTTAGTTTTTCTCCTTATTTGAAAACCAGGCAAAGTAACGGCCCGTTCCTTTTAAGCAATTACTAACGATTTGGATGTTAGTAGAAAATGATTTTCCAACCTGTATCGACTATGGTTTATGGGTCACTTGTAAGGCAAACCTACTGCACTATAACATGAAGAATAAGACAGCCTTCTATTTTAAATTTAGTGATTTCCGTTACAGGCGAACGCTTTCCGCGGGCGGTCAGTAAGCCTCCTCGTCGCAAGCTCCTGTGGGGTCTTACTTGGACACGCTTATTCCGCTGGAGTCGTCGCCTTTCACTACAATCTTTCTCCTTATAATAATCAACAGTGATAACAATATAGTTTTAAAAATAAAAAACGGCCTATCTTGTAAAGTGAAAGTATCCACCTAATATAAAGATTTTTATCATCTTATATAGAATCAACAATTCTCACCAGTTCTTTAATAGGAAGTAAATGTTTTCTTTTTGTTTCTATTTTATGAAAATCAATCTTACCTAACTTAGTCGCAACATCATATTCACCACTTAAACTATCCAAGAAAATAAAAATTAAACATAGGGCTTCATCGTTAAAGCTTATACCATCTACAAAATTATCTATGTCGATTCCTTTTTTAACTGCTCTATAAGTCAAATTATATTAAAAATATAGATTCTCTGGCTTCAAAATAACATTGGCATGCTCAACATTACTCAGTCCACTTCTCTGTTTAAAATCAACTAAATTCCATCTTCTTTCATCTAATCCTGAATTTCCAACTAGATTGATAACGTAAGGAAAAGCATCTTTAAATCCATCGGCACTAACGGTAAACTCTCTTTTCCCATTTATTAATTCGTTGCTAAATTCAAATGTTAAATCTGGATGTACTCTAGCTAATTTTTTAGCTAAACTTTTAAATCTCGCCTCTATATTGCCTGATAAATTATAGTACTCATTCTCATGTCTATAAAACCACTTCCAAAATTCAATTGGAGTAATATTAGAATTGTGAAAATTAAACATCAACAATGTCTCCTTTTATATCACTATCAATCTCTTTAATAAGAAAAACCGGGCACAGTACGCCCGGACCTTTAAAGAATGGTAACCATAGAAACCCGTTTATTTCCGCTACGGTGGACGCTTTTCGCGGGTATGGCTTCAGTCTCCTCGTCACTGCAAAAACATGTGCTCCTGCGGTTACTCGTCGCAAAGATACTGGCTTTTGGTCAGCATCTTTCCTGCGGGGCCTTCAGCTTATACTATTCCCACAGAAGTCGCCATCTGCGCTTCAATCAACTAGTATGAATTTATGCATCATTGCAACGAATTCTATTTTTAGTGACAATCATTTGAATCGTGAGCGATACAAAGCTAGCAGGAATACTTCTTCTACACTATTTCTAAAAAGAGATTGCTCAAAGTACCAAAATTTCAGTGTTCATGATGCAAACCACTGCATTTTTCTATTATTTATAGTACCAGTGACTTTCTGCACTCCCTTCTTTTTACGTTGTATTTT
>NZ_ALJG01000155.1 GCF_000286315.1 Paenisporosarcina sp. TG20
CAAATGCTTACCTATTACTAACGTTTAGTACAATAAGGGACTTTGGGGAATGCTAAAAGAAAAATAATTTTGAGGTGAAATAACGATGTATAAATTTAAAGGTTGGACAATCGAAACAAAAATGGAAAAAACATTACAAGTTATTATAGACAAAGAAGAAAGTAACTTAATAATGTTTGATGAAGAGAAGGACTTGTTTTTATGGATTTATCCTTCTGAATTCGGAGAAGGATTAACTTTTGAAAAAATGAATTGGGCTATACAGATTCACATCCTATCAGATGAAAAGAAAATTATTATTACATCTTCAGAACAACCAGATGAGTAGGGATTTATTTAACGGGGGATTTCAATGTGTTATTTAATTGGTATCGGTATTGGACTGTTTTTTGTGTTGATAGGTGGTCTTTTTCTATATTTAAATACAAAAGACGACCATAAGTATTTGAAACTGTTTTCCCTTATTTCTTTTGAAGCAGGAATAGTTCTTTTAGGAGTAATAATCATCCTAGTGTCAGTCCTTCCATTGATAGGTATTGGAACTGGAACGTGTGAAAGTATCTTGGACTAACGGGTGCATTTCTTTAAAGAAAGGTGATAGTATTGGCTGATTCATGGTTGGATATAATCGGATTAGACAAAACCACAAGGAAAAAAGCTACCTTGAAGGTACTGTTTGAAGAACCTTCAGGCGAACCTAAAAGTAATATTTTGTTTAATTTATTTGAATTTATAAAAAAGGCATATGGTACTGATAAGTGTACTATTTTGTGGTGGGATGGTGAAATAACCCCTTCTACAAAAATAATAAGCATAGAAGATATTGAGTTCTTACAAGATTTGTGGCTAAAGATTTCGGGTCACTACCTGTTATTCTTACCTGTACAATTTGATGTCAATAGAATTACTGAAAAGGATGAAGAGGAATTCATTGGAATGATTTTAATTACATACTCACATTTGATATTAAAGTCACCAGACGCATATGAAATATTATATTTTAGATTAAACAAATAAATTTAGTAGGCTAACCTTATATTACGAACGGGTGCATTTCTTCAACAAGGAGAAGTGCTCCTTGTTATTGAATTTATTAAAGTAAAGAGCAGTTTAGTTGAGCTACACAAATGTAGCATTTTGCGAAGCAGGGATGTGATTGTATGTTTCAAGATGGATTTCCAAACAATTTGAGAGATGATGTGACTAAAGTAATTGGACTGATTCCTCAGAAGACCTATAATAATGTCACTATTGGTGAAACGCAGGATACTGTTGAATTTTTTCAAGATGATAACGTGATTAAATTTCCTTATCGTATTTACTACATTGATATTTCAGATAAATTTATAGAAAATTTAAGTGTACGACAAAAAATGATTTTGCATTGCATTTATTCAAGAAGTTGTGATGGGTTTGTTCGCCAAAAACATTTGAATTCATTGCTTTTGATGGATTATGAAGATTGGGCTATTCCTTATATCGTAAAAATATGTGATGAATATGTCGTAGAAATATTAGAAATGACTTATGATATCTTAAAAGAACAGGACACAGAACCGATTAAGAGATTTTGTCTTGAAAATATTGGGACGTTTTGCAAAAGCTATAATAGAATGATTAGCTATTGGAACGAATATTACAGATATAAATACAGTGATTTTCAACAATATAATGGCAGGAAGCTATTTAGAGATTGTTTTGGTTACTCTAAATCAATGGAACGCAGGAAAAATAGGAGTTTGTGAAACAATACACTTAAACTAACGGGTTGCTTTAGTTGAATATTCGCGTCCCGAAATAATCGATCTTTTTTATAAAAATGAATAGAAATAAACAGGTAACCCTCGTATTTTGAACAAACTTTGTTCAAAATACGAGGTTTTATTTTACAAGTACTCTAAAAAATTTATGGAAAAAAAGACGCAGATTCTTATCGAGAATCTGCGTCTTTTTTTAAACTTTCACATTCTTCCGTGTTAAAACAGGTTAAATTTACCCGGTTATTCCGGAATAAGTGATCTAAAACTGAAAGGCCACCTTGATACATTTTAGATTTTATTTAGAAAAGCTTTCCAATTAATAATAATTCGTTTATAGTATTAATAACTCCATAAGAATTGCTCCTTGTAGGAAAGGATGACCCAATCTGAATCTTACATGGATAAAAAAACATCTGAACAAACTTTTGTTTATATGTGCTTTACTTATTTTATTTATACTTTTCAATACATCTTTTTCCCACAATCCGGACCCCCCAATATCCGGTATGATTGAAACCATCCCAAACCCAACCTTAAATGAAATTCCGACAGAAGAACCACCTGAAACTACTGAAGAGATCACTAAAGAAAATGAATCTATCGTTGTTGATGTTAAAGGACAAGTCCAAACTCCAGGTGTATACACTTTACCTTTAGGCAGTCGAATTCTTGATGCACTTCAACTAGCAGGTGGTTTATTGCCTACTGCAGAAGAGAAAGAGTTAAATTTTGCTGCAAAGTTAGTAGACGAGATGGTGATATATGTTCCTTCCATTGGTGAAGCACCTACTACATTTACGAGTAGTCCAAGTCCAGTGGATTCAAAATCGACAATTGTTAATATCAATACGGCAGATGAGATGACATTAATGACACTCTCAGGTATTGGTCCATCTAAAGCTAAAGCTATCATTACATACCGTGATGAACATGGACTTTTTCAATCCGTCGAGGAACTTAAAGACGTAACAGGTATAGGTGATCAAACACTTGAAAACTTAAAAGACTTTATTTCGGTTAAATAAATCAAATACAATTGACGTGTGAAACATGTTCCTACTAAACTAGAGAAGAGTTTACATTCAGGGGGCGTTTTTATGGAGCGAATAACATGGGATCAATTCTTTATGGCACAAAGCCATTTACTAGCACTAAGAAGCACTTGTACAAGGTTAGCAGTAGGTGCGACAATCGTTCGAGATAAACGGATCATGGCAGGCGGATACAATGGTTCTATTTCAGGTGACGCCCATTGTATAGATAAAGGGTGTTACGTGGTGGACAAGCATTGTGTCCGTACGGTTCATGCTGAGATGAATGCCTTACTTCAATGTTCGAAATATGGCATTTCAACGAATAATGCAGATTTATATGTGACTCATTTTCCTTGTTTACCTTGTACCAAATCAATTATTCAAGCAGGAATTCGACGTTTATATTATGCCAAGGATTATAAAAACAGCGAATATGCTATTGAATTATTTTTACAAGCAAATGTGGAATTAGTTCATGTATCATTCGATGAACGTAAAATCGACTTCTTAAGCGATCAAAAAATAACTTTGTATTTAGAAATGCTTCAAAAGTTAAGAGAGAGTGGTGTTTCTGCAGAAGAGTTGGCTTCATATGAGGCGCAGGTGAATGAATTATTTGGCAAAACCATTGGAACCAACGTTTAATATATCTATCTATTGCAGCCATCATTTCAACGAGTGCTGTAGTAAGTTCAACTCATCTTTTGTTATTACATGTATTGTGTATTTTGCTCTTTGTTCAAAAACGTACGACAGTCATATTTTTAATAAGTTATCTTGCCGTAGCGACTTTGTTCTTTCTCCATGCGAAAGAACAATTATCACCCATAGAGCATGAAATCACTCAAAATAGTGTATTTAAATGGACATCCACTTACACGATTAATGGCTCGAAATTACGGGGATTTGCTGTGTCTGAGGAAAAACTGAAGTGGTATATTACCTACACGTTCGATTCTGAAGATGAAAAGCATATGTTTCAACAACAATCATTGACTGGAGCAACATTTAAAATGATTGGACAAGCTTCAGAGGTGCCTATTCCAGCTCATGATTATTCATTTAGTATGCAAAGGTATTTAACCAGTCACGGGGCAGTAGGGATGTTGTCGGTTACATCATTAAAAAAAGTTTCAGAACCTAGTGGTGTTTTAGGATGGATTGCAAATCAACGCTTTTTTATGGAAAAACATATTGAGGCACATTTCCCACTTTCTCTCCAACCTGAAGCAAAAGCTTTATTGCTTGGTTTACGTGATGACGTTAATCCACAACAAACACGTGCATATCAAATACTTGGAATCACACATTTATTTGCCATTTCAGGCTTACACGTAGCATTCTTAACATTTATTTTTTACCAAACCATGTTGAGACTGGCAATTAGAAAAGAACTAGCAATGTGGTGTTTGATTATCTGTTTACCTATCTATGCTTGTTTAGTAGGAGGGGCTCCATCAGTGTGGCGTGCTGTTGGCGTTGTTGAAATACTAATGCTCTCTAAGCAACTTAATAAACGCCTTGCAATTGAAGATGCATTTGCACTTAGTATATTATTATTTATTTTTATACAACCTGGTGTCTTGCTCCAAATAGGCTTTCAATTATCATATTTGGCGGCCGCAGCACTCCTTTTTTCTTCCCCTTTTCTAAAAAGACAAACGAGTGTATTGAAACAATCATTTTGGATCACTTTTTTATGTCAAATTGGAGTTGCCCCCACACTTCTATTTCATTTTTACGAAATATCACTATCCTCATTTGCGGTAAATTTAATTTTTGTACCACTTTTTTCAGTAATAATTTTACCTATTAATCTAGTGTTATTCCTACTTACGTTTATGTTACCCATTTTATCGGACCTTATTTTTTACATCTATGAACCAATTAGGTTGTATCTAACAATTTTTATTTTAAAAATTGCCTCTTTACCTTATCAATTATGGAATCCTGGGAAACTGTCAAATTGGCAGCTTATTATTTCATATCTAGGGGTTGGTAGTACATTCTTAGTTTTAGAACTACAACTCCCTTTAAAAAAGCTTTTTTGGACACTTGGACTTCCTGTTGCCATGATTCAAGTAACTCCGTATATAGATCCTTCAGTTGAAGTAACATTTTTGTCTGTAGGTCAAGGGGATGCAACGATTATTGAACTTCCTCATAAACAAGACGTCATTTTAATAGATGCAGGTGGTTTACTAAGATTTAATCAAGATGCGTGGAAAGATTCGAATACGCCTTTTGAAATTGGTCGGGAAGTGGTTGTCCCTTTCCTAAAAGGTCAGGGGATTAACACAATTGATACCTTTATTTGGACGCATGCAGATAGTGACCATATAGAAGGTGCAGAAGAAATTCTTGAAGAAGTAGACGTTAAAGAAATTCATGTCACACCAGGCGCAATTGAAGATTCTGCATTACATCTGGCTGTTCAAACTGCATTAGACAAAAGGATTATCATTAAAGAGAAAATAGCAGGGGATAGCTGGCAAGTAGGAAATATGCAATTTATGTATGTTTCTCCTCAGGATACAGAGTATGAAGGGAATGATGATTCACTGGTTCTCTATATGAGTCAGTACCCGTTTTCAGCACTGTTCACGGGGGATTTAGAAAAAGACGGGGAAGAAAAATTTCTTTTGACATATACAGATATACAAAATGTTACGTTACTAAAAGCGGGACATCACGGCAGTAAAACCTCTAGCACTCTTGAATTTATTAACAGGCTCAATCCACTGTTAACCACATTTTCAGCTGGAAAAAACAATCGCTATGGGCATCCCCATAAAGAAGTGGTTGAAAGGTTTGAGGGGAATCAGTTGCTTACATTAACAACTGCAGATGTTGGCTCAGTAAATGTCCGTTATTATAATGAGGAAATGACGATTAAAATTACTTCAGATACAGGTGAAATCAAAAAATCCCTATCACAGTAATGCTAGCCCGACTTTCGGCAGTTTT
>NZ_ALJG01000156.1 GCF_000286315.1 Paenisporosarcina sp. TG20
GATTAATCAATCATAATATAAAGTAAAAATAAAGTAAAATGTGAAAAAGTATCAGCAATCTTTTCAGTAATAATATTCTTTGTAAATTAAGTGAAAATTAAGAAAAACCGGGTAAACCTTGCGTAAGAAAGGGTTATTTTGGATTTAGAAACCCTATAGTGTTGCTAAAGAAAATGCGTTTTAGAAAGTTAATTTAAAAAAGGGCATATCACCTATTAGGTGATATGCCCTCAATTAATATTATTTACTATTTTAAGTCTTCAACTGATGTTATATCCATATAAGTTGGAACAACTAAACCAATTTTAACTCCAGTCATGTTAACACCAAGTTCCTCAAAGTCACCTTCGAATTTATCCGCGTAGGTTTTATGAGTAAGTGGCATCCATGCAGCTAGTGATGCATCTGCACTACCGTCAGCAATAGCTGTCCATAATGGACCCGCTTCAACTTGAACTAATGTTACATCATAACCCATATCTTCCAATACAACTTTCATAACATTATGGCTTGCGATTTCACTATCCCAAGCTACATAAGCAAGTTTGATTTCATCGCCGTCCACTTTCTCAACGCCTTCTGTCCATTCTGACACTTTTTCTTCATGTGCATCCACCCAGTTTTGAGCAGCTACAGCTTCGTCTTCCCCATCTTGGATAGCGATCATCACTTCACCCATATCATCTTGAGTCCAGTTAAACTGTGAAAGAATTTGATGAGCTTCTGGTAAATCCTCTTGCAAACCTAATCTACCTATCGTACGGATCTCTTCTTCCCCACCAAAAACTTCTTTTGGATCTTCAAGATACTTCAAGTCGAACTTAGCAAATTTCCAGTGTGGAGTCCACCCAGTAACGATAATTGGTTCTTCACTTTCATAAGCTTTTTGTAAAGAAGCTGTCATCGCTGCACTTGAACCTGCAATAACACTCCAATCTTCCAATTCATATTCTTCAATTGCCTTTTCAGTAGCTGCCATAAGTCCTGCACCTGGATCGATTCCAGTAATTTTATAGTCAACAGATTCACCGACTGAATTAGCTTCTGGAGTTGAAGTCGTGTCATCTTGTGTGTTTGTGTCTTCATCGTTCCCGCATGCAGCAAGTCCAAGTGATAATAGAGCAATTGCTCCCAATCCTGTGATTTTTTTAAATAATAATGTCATAATGTTGTTCCTCCTTTTTTATTTTTCCCAGCGTGTTGCGTAATACGATCTAACATAATAGCAATGATTACTACTGATAAACCAGCTTCAAATCCTTCACCGGTTTTTAATTGTGTGACGGCTCGATAAACATCTGCACCAAGCCCAGGTGCACCTACCATTGAAGCAATAACCACCATAGACAGCGAAAGCATGATACTTTGATTAACTCCAGCCATAATTGTTGGTTTTGCAAGTGGGATTTGCACTTTACTTAATCGTTGCCATGTAGTTGAACCAAAAGCCTGCGTGGCTTCAATTAATTCTTCTGGCACTTGTTGAATACCTAACATCGTTAAACGAATTGTCGGTGGCATGGCAAATATCACGGATGCCACAACGCCTGGTACTACACCGATATTGAAAAAGAAAATAGCCGGTAACAAGTAAACAAATGCTGGCATTGTCTGCATCAAGTCTAGGACTGGAACAACAGATTTCCGAACATTTTCTTTCTGAGAACCCCAAATCCCAATTGGAATACCAATTGAAATTGCGAAAAAGACAGAAGTTAATACTAGAGCTAACATTTGGAGCATTGAATACCAATAGCCTAAATAATCAATAAACAATAAGCCAAATAATGAAAATAAGGCAATTTTCCTAGTAGAAATAAACCATGCAAGTAAGCTAAATAGGACAGCAAGCAGTATAGATGGAAACATATCAAGAATGTCTACTGAGCCTTCGACAATTCCTTCTAATAGATCAGCAATCCCATCAAATACAGTGCCAAATGTAGTAACTAGCCAATTTACAGCAATGTCAATCCACTCGGCAAATGGAATACGAGGTAAAAGTTCATCCATTCTTATTCACCTCCGTATCCGTTTGTTCCACTAAATTAACTGTTCCATCACTGTTAATAAACTTATTGTCCCCAGATAGAGCACCAATCAGTGGACCACGAATAAGTATCCCTTGTAGTTTTCGATCTTCAGAAATCACTGCAACAGGAATGGATGCTGTTGATACAACATCAAACAACTCTGTTAACACTGTATCTGTTGAAACCATTGGAAGATCAGTAATAATGATCTCTTCAAGTGACTTTTCTGAATTAGAAGCAGCTAATGCGTCTACGGCTGTCACAGCTCCTAATAGCCGGTTACTATTGTCCAAGACATAAATGGAGGATATACCCAGTTGTTTCATAAGGCGAAGCGCAACACGAGGTCCTCGGTCCACTTTCACTGTATCTGCCTTCACCATGACGTGACCAGCTGTCAATACTTTGGATAAATCAACATCTTCTACGAAACGTTCAACATAATCATTAGAGGGGCTCATCAAAATCTCTTCGGGAGTTCCAATTTGCACAATTTCCCCATCTTTCATTAATGCAATACGATCCCCAATTCGTAGTGCCTCATCAAGGTCATGGGTAATGAAAATAATTGTTTTCCCCATATCATGATGAAGTTGTAAAAGTTCGTTTTGCATGTCTTTACGAATGAGTGGATCCAAAGCACTGAATGCTTCATCCATGAGCAAAATATCAGGGTCATTTGCAAGAGCTCTTGCAAGACCTACGCGTTGTTTCATCCCACCGCTTAACTGATGAGGGTACTGATCTTCATAACCAGCAAGACCAACGAGCTTTAATGATTCTTTCGCCTTTGACTGTCGCTCTATTTTCGCAACGCCTTGAATTTCTAGACCATATTCTGCATTTTCAGCAATTGTTTTATGCGGAAGAAGAGCAAAATTTTGAAAAACCATACTAATTTTCTTACGTCTGACTTCACGAAGTTGCTCTTTATTCATTTGTACAATGTCATCTCCATCAAGAAGAATATGCCCCAGCGTCGGATCAATTAATCTGTTTAATAACCGAACCAGTGTGGATTTACCACTTCCAGACAATCCCATAATGACGAAAATTTCACCTTCATAAACATCAAATGTTGCATTGTTCACTCCGACTGTTGCACCAGTTTCTTTCAAGATTTCATTTTTCGACTTACCTTCCTTAAGCTGCTGAGCTGCACGCTTACTGTTTTTGCCGAAAATTTTTGTAGCTCCCCTTACCTCAATTTTTTTCTTAATAGTTTGTTCACTCATACATACAACTCCTCACGAATCAGGACCAACATTATACTCAAAACAAAATGTAATCGAAATGCAATCGAAATGTAATCCTGTTTAAGTATAGATGTTATTCACTCGTAATACAACCGAAAATACAATATATACAGTTCAAACAGAAAATACTGTTTGTGATTATAATATAAATTGCTATTTTTAAAAGAGTATAATACCCTTAATGAAATAGACGGATTAGCTGAATAAAGCCACTACAGTGGAGGGATAACAAATGGAAGGTAAAGAAATACTAGAAAAATCCCGTGAACGAGTAATTGAAACGATTGCGCAAAATATACATCTCTACGGACTTACCCATTCTGCAGGTAGACAATACGGGATGATGTTTTATCAAAATGAACCACTAACATTAGATGACATGACCGAAAAACTTGGAATGAGTAAAACTAGCATGGGCACTTCCGTTAGAGCTTTATCCGAGTTGAAATTAGTCGAGCGTGCATGGAAAAAAGGAATAAGAAAAGATTTATATCATACCTCTGATGATTGGTATCAAAGTTTTATTGATTTATTTACAATCAAGTGGCGTAGATCTTCTTCACTCCATATTATGGCGATTAAGAAATCGTTAAGTGAACTTAAGGAGTTAGCAAGTGACGAAACAATAAGTGAAGAACTACAAAAAGAAGTACAAATTGATATTGAAAAGTTAACGTATATTCAAAACTATTTTGAATGGCTCAATCGACTAGTTGATGTATTTGAAAATCAAGAAATATTCGATTTTGTCCCAAAAAATAAATGATTCGAATGACAAAAGCTGACCAATAAAATAATTTAGATACATGTTTAATTGAAATCAACAGATACTACCACCTATAAATGCGCCCAGCCGCATTTATAGGTGGCTTTTTTATGTATTCTTGCCCGATTCAAATAGAATATGTATTGACAGTGTTTTTAATAATATTTAGAAAAATTTTTTTAATTTTGCCATTAAGATTCATGAAATTCGTCAAAGCTATACTAAGATTGTTTTTAAATTTTCCAAACTATTTATAAATGAAGGAAGTGAGTCGTTTGCTTACAGACAAACAAAATTCTGTATTAAAGAAACTACTTTTAGAGCAAAAAGTTCATTTGGAAGGTAGACATGCTGATAATCCGTTGCTAGAAGGCGGCAGTCTACGTGATTCAACAGGTGAACTATCTACGTTTGATAACCATCCTGCTGACTTAGGAACAGAACTGTATGAACGCGAAAAAGACATGGCGATTGGTGTTCATGAAGCAGCAGAACTAGAAAAAGTGAACGAAGCGCTTGAAGCAATGAAAAAAGGTGCTTATGGAATTTGTGATGAATGTGGAGAAGACATTCCTTATGAGAGATTAGAAGCTCTTCCTTACACAACTCGTTGCATTGAACATTCTGATAAAGAAGTTCCTATAGATCGACCTGTTGAAGAAGAAATCCTTGAACCTGCTAACGATAATTCATTTGCGGGTCGTCATAAAGGTGATGACGTCAGAGGATATGAGGACAGTTTTCAAGAAGTAGCTCAGTACGGGACTTCTGAAACACCATCTGATTTTGAAGGAGATTTCGCTGATTACAATGATTTATATGATGATGAGGATGAAAAAGGAATGGATGAAGATGTTGAGTCATTGCATATAACCTCTATTGGAGGTAATGAAAAAGAAATAATTACTATCGATCAACAAGCAGAGGCAATACGAAATGATTATATAGATGAATAAAGTACTCATATTGCTGGAAATCAAAAATAAAAAACCGCTCATTTGAGCGGTTTTTTATTTTAAAAGATAAGCCTCCTCAATCTTGCATGCCAGTCTGGCTGACCATGAATGAAAACGGAATGTGAACCACTTAGCCAAAATTTTTCAATATCATCACCTTTTAAAAATAAGATATACCTATTTGTTGCCCCAAGATTGTCTGTAAGAAAGGGATGAGCGAAGTGAAACATAGCTCATCCCTTTTACTCTTGAGGTTATGGTGCAGTAGGTTTGCCGTCCAAAGGGAATCGGAAACCGAAGTCGATACAGAATGGAATCATCTTTTACTAACACTCAAGTCATTTGTAATTGCTTAAAATGACCAAGAGCACTTTGCCTAGTTTTTCTTATAAGGTTAGAAACCACCATGGCTTACGTTACGTTTCCACCATCTACCATGAAAAGTGATCAAAAAAGAGATGTTAGTAAAGCCCTTCTAGAAGGGTTTAGTTTGATATTGTCTTTTTGTCTACATGTGTTTTCATGCAAAAGCATAAAAATTTAGTGAGTTATGAATCCAGTATTCCCGGTATTTTTATGAGTAGGTTCTAGTAAGGACCGCTGATTTGCGGTCCAGGCGGACGCTTCAATCAAGTAAATGTTTTTGAATTGATCATAAAAGAAACTAAAACTTAAAAATTAGAGAGTACAGAAAGTCACTGGTACTTTAAATAACAGAAAAATGCAGCGGTTTGCATCATGAACACTGAAA
>NZ_ALJG01000157.1 GCF_000286315.1 Paenisporosarcina sp. TG20
ATTTAATATTGCAATTGAGGAATTTCATAATTCTTCCCTATATGTTCACAAATACTTCGCTCGAGTACTGTCCCTGGGTCAGATTCAAATGCTCCTCAATTTTTGGCTGCCCCAGGGACACGCCGACAAGAAACGTGAAGGCCTATCTTGAATAGATAGTAAATTGTCGGAATTCTGTATCATTGTTTCCATCCCTGGGACGTGAATTTTAAATTCAAACTTGCCAACGAGTGAAATTATTTATGCAACGCTATTGGAATATCTTATTAAAATTTGTAAACTTCAATTTTACACTCAATTGGTCACGGTTCGTCTCTAGTATTCCTGCAGCAGATATGTGATATTTCTTTCATTGCATAAGTGATGCTACATTATCTAGCTGGCTAACAATTTCTGTCCAGTCAGCTCCTAAGTCGAGTGTTTTTACACTGATTCGATTTCCACCGATTTGATAGTCGTTATTAGGTGTTATTTCTTCATCGGTTTTGGCATATAAAATTAAACCACTTACATTACCGCTACCATTCCGATCTTTATTTTTAACATAGGTGAAAATTTGATATAGGTTATTAGAATTATTCGATTTACTATCATACATCGTGTGTGTTTGCATTGATTTCCCGTAATATTTAGCATCAATAATTAATGTTTTAAAATTATTGGTGAGTGTAATATCAGAGTTCATCGTGGGAAGAAAATTGGTAATACCGTCGTCAATGTTCCAGTCTATCTGTGATGGATTAGCTGAATATTGAGGATACTCTTTTTTAAAATATCCAAGTAAAAACTTTTCATATAATCTATGCATATGTTGATCATCTAGAAATTGATTCATTTTGTATTCACCATTATCAGTCGTCATTAAAAGGCCTTTGATTACTAACTCACAGATATTAATTAACATTTTGTAAGAAGCATTATTACGGTGATAAGCCAATTCGCTCCACTTGATGTTATTTATTTCAAGCGTATCAACATTTCCCAAGAATAGAGATAGCTTTCTTAATTTCTTACGATTGCTGTCTTTAACTTCATCGCTTCTACTAAGAAGTTGCATTGTAGTTTTTAATATTTGATTTAACTGTACGTTTTCGGAAAACTCATCATAATGACAAATCATGCTTCGCATCATGAAGGTATTCTGTTTAATCGAATTCGTCACATCAATTTTGCCTCGCAAATTACCTGTAACCTCGGTGTGTCCAATATAATCTCTATGTAAACCACGTTTTCGTTGGATAGTTACACCCCGAATTAGTATTGCTGCTATTAAATCATGGATATTTTTAAACTCTTCTGCTTGAATACTCTTATAACCTTCTTCATTTAGCGTTCTATAAGCGTAAGATAACATATAGTAGACATTCTTTATCCTAATCACGGATAGCACTCCGCAGTTTGTTCATCCAATGCTCTACCTTAGAAGGTTCGTCAAACCAGTATTCTTTAATCAACGGAACCAGTTCATATTCCACTATTTCAGTTAGCCACTCGTTATCCACATCGATTCTAGATGAAAAGTAACTGTGTCCAATACGGAATCCACTACCCAAAGAGTCGTCTTCTGCAATTACAATATTCATTGCTACAACTGTATCTATTAAACGATTAAATTTCACACTTTCAAAGCTCGCTTGATACTTTTTAAACCCTTCACTTCAAAGGCAGGTTCAAATTCATAAAAGGCAAAACGACGACGTAGTGCATAGTCGATCATAGCAAGACTGCGGTCCGCTGTATTCATCATGCCAATAATATAGACGTTCTCAGGAACTGAAAATTGTTCGTCTGAATAGAGTAGACGTAATTCTTTTCCACGTTTATCATTTTCAATTAACATTAATAATTCTCCGAAAATTTTACTTAAGTTACCTCGGTTGATTTCATCAATAATAAAAAAGCATGGTCGATCATCAGGCTCTGCTTCTTTACAAAATTGATAAAATGGTCCTTTAGACAAAGAGAAGCCCTTTTCAGTAGGACGGTATCCCATGATAAAATCTTCATAGCTATAACTTTGGTGAAATTGAACGACTAATACTCTACTTTTGTCTTTTTCACCCATCATTGAATAAGCCAATCGCTCTGCAGCAAACGTTTTTCCAACACCGGGTGCACCTAATAGAATAAGATTTTTCTTTCTAATTAGTAGGTTGTTAAGGGTATCGTACTTTTCTTCGCTCATATAGACTTCTGATAGGAAGTTTTTCGCATTATAGCTTTCATATTGTGGGGGTAAATCTGGAATCACTTTACCCGGAACCTCACTAAACATTTCTTCGAGTTTTTTGTAATAGTCTGTATAAGATGTTACTTCAGTAAGGGTTTTGATTATAATTTGTCCTTCATGATCCCATTCACCTCTGTGCGTCCAGCAAACTTTATGAATATTTTTATACTCTTTTCTTGAATCATCAAAAATATATTCGGAAGTTACTACGCCACGACCAATAATTTTTTCCCGACCTTTCTTCGCAAAAATAATATCTCCAATTTCAATATCGTTAGCGAATTGCCATGTAGCATGTCCATCATTTAAATAAGAATATTCCTTACCAAATATCTCTTTCATTTTAATTTTCATCGCATTTTTGGTAGGGAATTGTTTTAGATCTCCTAGTTCACTCCAACCAATTGCCATAATGCCTTTACCATAAAATTCTTCCCACATTTTGGAACCTTCGCCCGGAGCGTATAACCAGTAACGTTTCTTATTTTTATCAATAACTTCTGGTGGTGTAGTTGCCGGAATATGTTCATAATTTCCGTTCATAATACTTTCAATAACTCCATCTTCTTCTTTTGTTACAGGAAAATTGGTCGCTCCAGGATTAGTCAAAATTCCCATCTTTTTTGTCCGTTTATCTGAAAGTAACAGAGTTCTTTCCACAATAGAGTCTATAAGTTCTGTGTCAAGCTGAATATCAACTGCCAAGTAAGGTTCCTTATTTAAGGCCTCACTCTGGTTGTAGGGGTCTTCTATATTAGGTTGAGTCATTTTAGGATTGCAAAGAATAGTTCCTGCCGCAATAACTCCTCCACCAGAACCAGAACGCCAGATATATGCTTTATCTCCCTTTTTGATATTTTTTGAATGTTGATTAACCGCCCATGTGATTGTGTCCAAATCATTTACAGCATTATTTACTTCGTAATAAATAGGATCTCCTTGAAATAACCAAACGTTATCAACTGCTGGCATCCACCCTTCTGCAATGACGGGAGTTTCATAAAAATCAATTATTTTATTTTCATTTGAATACTTTCCTTCTAGCTCCTCTCTAATCAAGAGTAGTTTTTATCGGAATCTGTAATTGAGTTATCCAAAATCAAATAAGAATAAGCTTTTATTATCTTATCTTTGTGCCCCCAACTAGCAATTCTCTCAAACTTTTTCGGCATCAGCAAATGAAGCAATATATGTTGCATTTGAACTCTTTTACCCACAAATTTACGAATATCCTCAGCGAATTTCTTTAAATCTGATGCATCATTCAATAGATTTTCACGATACTCTAAGGGTTGACTCTTTAAATTCTCAGAAACTAAAAACAGAAAGGAGACCTCAAAATATTTACTAGTGTTATAAAAAGTTCCAGTGGCTCCAAGACCCTTCTTTAGACCTTCGAATACGGGTAATGATTGATCAATATCAATTCCTTTCCATGAAGCAATCATTTCTAACTTTTTCATCTTAGTTTTATAACTAATTGATCCACTATAAGGAAAAATATAATAAATAAACATTTATTCGATAGCAAATTTATGTACATCTTCTGATTCGTTTTCCAATTGTTTTTTAAATTTATCATCAAAGTTTTCACCGGACACGTCAGGGTTTTCCACAAATATAGATTTAAACCTATCTAAATTCGTATCAGTCCAAATAGACTCTCCATCCCAAATCAATGATTTATTATTTAATAGACACTCATTTTTCCATTTTTCTGCAACCTCATAAATCGCTTTTCTATCGTTCTTTTCTAGCTCATAATAAATCGCCATTTCTAGACACCCCTTCATATATGTATAATTTCCTATTACTAGAATAACAGACAGAACTATATTGATTGATACCCAACTTATGCAAAGAGATTTTACTACCTCGCTCTACACGGATTTTAGAGGAAATAGAAGTGGATGAGGTACTAGGACCTGTTAATAAATCCAAATCTAATTCTGCTGAAATATGAACTATTTTCTCCACTCTCCTAATCTAATCTATATCTTCAATAAAACTACTTCACTTTTAGATAAGCCCTTCTTTCTGCATATTCACTGCACGCAACACAAACGTTTATCACATTGTTTCGATTATCGCGAAATTTCCAAAGTGACTTGATTTATCGCTTGCAAATCGAACAAGACTTCTTAAATAAACCAAACATTTACATCCCCCTCTTTTTACAAAGTTATTTTTTTCACTTTCCTTGGAATCCCGGTACAATAAACCACGTGTCCCCTACCTGCCTATTTAACTCGTTATACTCGGCCACAGAATCATTATGCAACCCTATCAAATTATCATAATTCTTGCGGTACGCCTCTAAATCCGCTTTGATAGATTTGTTGATAATTCGCATACACTGTTGTTGGCATACCATTTGGATACTGTAGTACCAAACCGTTCATTTCCTGTTTACGAAACTCCAAATCTTGAAAATATGTATGTAAATTGGTTCCTTTCTCTTTTAAACCGTCCTCCCCCGATTGAAGTTGTGCACTATAGGAATCCATCATCCCTTTTAACATACGCATACGATCATGCTCTTCCTTTTCACTAAATCCTACAAACACCAAATTGAATGCAATATATATTCCAACAATAGAACTAACCAACGCCACAATCGATTTCATCCCACACCTCTTGTCGATTCATAAATCTGTTCTTCTATTATAAATGGCCGTCCTTGAGACATTTGTCGCATCATGTCGAAAGTAGTAAAAATACATATTGTTATGAATTTTATCAACACAAGAAGTTAACTGTTTCTGAACACAAAAACCACAAAATATTGCTGGCACCGTAATCACGTGTACTATAATTGAAAGAAAAAGGAAAAAGCAAAGTGATTAGCTCACTTTGCTTTTTCCTCTCTCTTTTAGGCAATCTTACTACGTGTGTTTCATTTCCCACTGTGTATTGTTCTTCTTATCAAATTAATAAAGATTGAGAGACCAATACCGATTAGTAACCCCCAAAAAACATTGAGCAATATAGTTGCTAGAAAAGTAGAAATAAGAAGAACCGCATTAATAGGCGACGTCCTAAGAAGTAGTGTTATCTCTTTTAAGTTTATAAGATTTGAAACAGCCAAAATAATAATAGCTGCAAGAGTTGCCTTAGGTAAATAGTGGAAAATGGGAGTTAAAAATAATAGGGTGATTATAATACAAGCTGCTGTTATTAAAAGTGAAAGGTTTGTTTTTGCTCCCGATTGATAATTCACGGCTGTTCTTGAAATAGCTCCTGCTACAGGTATAGAACCGACCAATGAACTCGATATATTTGCTAATCCTAACCCAATCAACTCCTGATTCGTATTGATTTGCTCTTTATCTTTATCCGCCAGCGTTTTTACAACTGCATAAGATTCAAGAAATGATATGAAAGCTATAGTAAAGGCTATGGGTAATAATAATTGAATTATATCTAGTGTTGGGATGTTAAAGGAAAGTACAGGAAGGCCTTTAGGGATTTCCCCAACGATATCAACACCTTTTTTCTGTAGAGCATAAAAATTAACAAATAGAGTATAACCTGAATCCGTGACCAAGGTG
>NZ_ALJG01000158.1 GCF_000286315.1 Paenisporosarcina sp. TG20
CGCTACAATCAAACGATACTTGTCTAAAATTAACGGATAACAATTAAATGTTCGTGTTTATTATCTAATTGAGGAGTTATGAAATTTCCTCATTCATACATAATATAACAGTCTCGACTAATAAGCATGCCGCATGTGTTGGAAATTAAACATTTCTTCAAAACAGTAATTCCCTCCCTACTACATGGTATATTCATACATATATAGTCTTAAAAGGGTGATGACGCATGAAAAGTAAGCTATTATTCCTCCTATTGAGTAGGTATATGGTGGGTAGCGGAAAATATTTTGAATGCTTTTGAATACAATAGCCTTAGTTTTTGTGAGATGGGTTAATCAACTACTGGATAATTCAAGATCAAACATGAAACTAAATGCTGCCGCTTACGTATTAATTAGAGGTATAGGAGTGAGCCATATGTTTGATGAAATGAAGACGCGTCATTTACTAGGTTTAACATTATTGTTAATGATACTTTTTGGAATTGGGGCGATTTTTGTTCCCTATAGTGAAAGTTTTGCAGATATCGGCTTACAAGCGATATTATACATTGCGGGTCCTGTTATTTTCTTTCGTTACCATTTTCGAAAACAAAAAAGGTCGGTTCATGAAGTCGTTTTTACCAAAGGCTCAATTCGTTGGCTCCCCTGGTTACTAGGATTTGTCATACTCTCACTCGCTTTTTCAATGAGTGCCTTTTGGTTACAATTATTCATCCTATATCCTACCTTTCCTTGGCTTGTGGATTTTTTCTTAGAACCGATTCCTATGCCCGAAAACCCTATTTATTTAACTTTAACTATACTGAGCATTGCAATTATTGGACCCGTTGCGGAGGAATTTATTTTTCGTGGGGTGTTGCTAAAACGCATGATAAAGAAGACCTCGATGTGGGGTGGGATAGTGATTTCCAGTATTCTTTTTGGCATTCTACATCCGGATTTTTTGGGAGCATTCGTATTTGGTATAGTCGCTTCGTTGTTATATTTGAAAACTAACAATTTATTCATTCCAACTTTATTCCATATCATCAATAATTCAATTGTCGTTATCTCGATGTACATAGCACCCACTTGGCCACAGTGGGGCATTAGCGAAAGCTCTGAACTATACGCAAAAGCACTTCCCAATATGTTTGTGCTCCTAATCAGTTCTATTTTCATGACATGGGTTATCATGCGCTTGGCGAAAGGGTTGCAACGTACGATACGTGAAGAGGAAATAAGTGAAATTAGACATTAAAAGTAGAAATCGGGGGGATATTAGTGATAATTCGAAACTTTAAAAGATTGTATATAGCTATTGGATTTTTCGTTTTGGTCATGATAGTCAACTTTCCTTTTCCACATGTAAAGCCTTTTGCTGAAGGCACTTTATGGATTATGAACATTCCAACTAGAACTTCAAGTGGCATTCATATTCTTGGAATCTTTTCAGTTATTCTTTTGTTTATCGGCATTTATTTACTTGCTACATCGTTGGAAAAGTATCGTGTTCGCCTCGTGATTCTCGCGTTAGTCCTTTATAGTTTATTACCTCTTGGGATTATCGACGTTTATCAAAAGACGTTTGCTTCAGGCGTCAACGCAGTTGACTATGAGCAGGAGTCTAGTAAATGCGAATTTAACATGGTGGATGATAAAACGATGTTAGGCAGTTGTGAGTTAACATTTACAAATCATAGTAACCACGATTTAAATTTTGATGTTACGTTTTATGATAAGTACTCAGACTTAGAGCCTGATACAATGATTCGCTTGATGAATGAAGGCTCCCCCTATGATGTTTCCATGCGAGGGAATGAAACAAAAACTGTGCATTTCAACACTGAAATTGATATCTCCAAATTGAATGGGTTTTCGAACGGTATTGCTTACCAAGTACATATCCAAATTAAAAAAGGGGATAAGATTAGATACTTATAAAAAGAGACGCTTATCTAGATGAAGACATGCATCTCTTTCAAGAGTTTTTACATAATTTTGTTTGAGGTGGTCTCTTTGGCACTTATAAAATAAACTTATAGTGCGACGTATGAAATTTGATTGTGTGTCAGTTGAGTAGGATTTTGCATACTTTATCGACTTAGGTTTACAGTTCGATTTGAATCGCAAAGTTACTGTACCATAACGTCAAGATTGAAAATCGAGTAAAAGGGAGGATAGTTCCAGCTCCAAAACACCATGAATATGCCAAATGACATTATTGAAGATGAGCAAAGTCGATGGACCATTCTTGAGATGGATAACCATCAGATTGCGCAAGAATCCTTGGAGAGCTTGGAGAAAAGGAAGAGGAAGAGGAACATTTATTGGATACCAATTAATCAATTTTTTAAAAAACAGAATTTCTCCGCATCCTTTACTATCTTGTATAGGAGGCAAAGAAATAATTTTAGTAATATCCCAATACCAAAATCTAATGGGTTTACTTTTTGATAATATGAACATCCCCGGCCTCCCATCCTTCTAAAACCACTGAGTGAAGGTTTATAAAAGAAGAATGGAATTCATTTGTTCCTTCAATATACCACCCCCCACGTTTGATTGGTGGAGATAAATCAAGTGTCACCCATATGACTACAGGTATGTTTTGATCAATATACGAAAGAATTTCTTCTTGTGTACTTCCACTAACATTTTCAACTTTTAAATTCATTTCATATCTATCGATTACATCTTTTGCAGATTTTACAATTGGATCTGCAAAAACATACCATCCACCTTTTAAGTGACGTGGATTTCCAGCAAAAGCTTTATGAGGATTAGGTCCTGTTTTCTTCCCATTCTCATATTTAAATGGAACTTGTGGCAAGTAATCATCTGCCATTATAGTTTTTGAAACATTGATTCCGTAGTAATTAAGAACTGATGTTAAAGAGGTTATTTCGCATCCATTTGGTAGCTCTGGATATTGCAAAATTGTTGGTACTTCAATATGATTTGCTTTACGGTCTATGTTAGTCCCTAAAAGAAAAGTTTCACCTGTTGATTCGTGTATATAGGTTTGTTCAACATTATCATTGTTAGATTCCTTACTTTCACCTATTAGCGTTGCTTTAATTAAATATTCTTTACCGTTTATCATTCCATCTACCTTTGATTCAGCTAAAGAATTGGATTTTGCAGTAGTGATGAGAGATCCAACATCTTCTATATTGGAATTCTTTAACTTATCCTGTATGGTGGGAAAGTATTCAACCATTAACAAACCAGTAGATAATAATAATATAAATTTACGATGCAGATAGTCCACATAAATCACCGCCAGTTTAAATTTTATTATGGCTATATTGTTTTTCTCCAGCTTTTATCCAATATATCTTTTAAAGATATTTATTCCATTACAAAGGATTATTCATATAAAACCTTCATATTTACAACCAGATATTAATTTCAAACCAAAAAATCAATTTTATTATAGTGACTAATACTAGACCTACACGTATTTTGTTACAAAATCACCATTTAATTCGCTCATTAAGGATTCAATGTAAATTTACAGTATCCAAATTTTTGATTATATTATGTTCTACTTCCTCAAACGGCAAGACCGTTCACTCATGATAGAAGTACCGCATTATCAAAAGACATCGTTAAATATTCGTCTGTGCCTACGTTTAAAACTTTCACAATATTGGATTTGGCGGTTCTCGGTGTTAACATTAGAAAAAGAACAGCAGAAAAGATCATCATCTATTTCCGCATAGTCTGCATAATAATTGTTTATAATTTAAAGATGGCAAATATATTTAATTGAACGGAGTAATGACAAATGTGTGGATTTACCGGATTTATAGGTGAGACGAAAAACTCGTCAGAAATTTTAGAAAAAATGATGAACAAAATTATACATCGTGGGCCTGATTCGTCAGGCATGTTTACAGAAAACTCAGCAGCTCTTGGCTTTCGACGTTTAAGTATTATTGATTTAGAGCATGGGAGTCAGCCACTTTATAACGAAGATGAATCCTTAGTATTGATTTTTAACGGCGAAATTTATAATTTTATGCAACTCCGAGAGGAACTGATTGAAAAGGGTCACGTTTTTGTAACACATACGGATAGTGAAGTACTTATCCATGGATATGAAGAATTTGGAGAAAAGCTTGTAGAGAAACTCCGTGGGATGTTTGCTTTTGTCATTTGGGACCGCAATAATAAAAAATTATTTGCTGCACGGGATATGTTTGGTATTAAACCATTTTATTATGCACATATGAACGGAACGCTGTTATTTGGTTCTGAAATTAAAAGCTTTTTGCCGCACCCTCATTTCAATAAAGAATTAAATGAAAAAGCTTTAAAGCCGTATTTAACCTTCCAGTATCCAGTATTAAACGAAACATTTTTTAAAGGTGTTTTTAAATTACCAGCAGCACATTTTATGACATATGAAAATGGACAAGTTAATACCCAACGCTACTGGTCTCCTAAGTTCAATCCAACAAAACAACCCCTTGAAGAAATTGTTCAGGAAATTGATCAAGTGGTAAGAGATTCTGTAGAGTTCCATCGAATTAGTGATGTGAAGGTTGGCTCCTTTTTATCAAGTGGCGTAGATTCGAGCTATGTAGCTTCCGTGTTAAAACCAAATAAAACCTTTACAGTTGGTTTCAGTGATAAAAATTTCTCTGAGATTGATAATGCGAAGTCATTATCTGATGAGCTTGGTATTGAAAACGTAAGTGAAATCTTAAATCCAGACCTTTGTTTTGATAAATTAGAAGATATTCAATACATGATGGATGAGCCCCATTCAAATCCTTCAATCGTTCCATTATATTTCTTAGCAGAACTTGCAAAACGTGATGTGACAGTAGTCCTTTCAGGAGAAGGGGCCGATGAATTATTTGGTGGCTATGCTGAGTATGACACGACGAATACTATGAAAAAGTACAAAAAGTTGCCAATTCTATTACGTAAACCTTTGGGTGTAATTGCTAAAAGCCTTCCTGAAGTTAGAGGGAAAAACTTTTTAATAAAAGGTGGACTTCCTGCAGAGGATTGGTTTATTGGTCAAGCAAAAATATTCGAAGAAAAGGAAGCCCAAGGCATTTTAACAAATCCTTATAATAATGCTCCTACAGTAAAAGAAATCGTGAAACCTTACTATGACCAAGTTAAACGAGAAGATGAAGTAACAAAAATGCAACATTTAGATATACATCTTTGGTTAGTGGATGACATTTTATTGAAAGCAGATAAGATGAGTATGGCACATTCTATAGAGTTGCGAGTTCCTTTCTTGGACCGTGAAGTAATGAAAACGGCTTCCAAAGTACCTGTAAAGTATCGGGTAAATGACATTGATACGAAATATGCATTTCGTTTAGCGGCAGGACGAGCGCTTCCTAAAGAATCTGCAAATCGGAAAAAAATTGGTTTCCCAGTACCAATTCGGCTTTGGATACGAGAAGAAAAGTACTTCAAGAAAATTAAATCATATTTTGAAAGCGTACAAGCTGCTCAATTCTTTGATCAGAAAGAAATTATGATTTTATTAAATGATCATTATCAAGGGAAAACAAATAACGCGCGGAAAATTTGGACCATTTTTATGTTCTTAATTTGGCATAAGAAGTATTTCGATTAAGTAGTTCCATGAGCAGGCGGGACCGGGTGATAAAAAAGGAAACTGTTCCTACGCTGCCATGGAGATTGAAAAAGAAAATTCAAAGAAAAACCGGGCATAAGTACGCCCATTCCTTTAAGAGAGCAAATGATTTAAGTATCAGTTTAGAAGGAAATTCCATATAGTATCTACTTTGGTTTCCGGTATGATTTC
>NZ_ALJG01000159.1 GCF_000286315.1 Paenisporosarcina sp. TG20
GTTTGTCTACAGTCTTTTTTATTCCAGTAGCTAGCTACTGGAATAATTAGGACCTGTAAAAGCTTAATAGTAATAATAAAGCTTACGCAATAGTATTTTTATAGTTGACATTAGACCTATGAATAAAAGTCAGGAACACTTTCTAGAACGACATTACTGTGAATTCTCATCTTTTTCAATATTCGCCGAAATGAGACCGAGCAATACACCTAATAATGCTCCACCAAGGACCTCAACAGGTTGATGACCAAGAAGTTCCTTGAGTTCCTTTTCGCGCTGAACGTACTCAAAGCTCGGAAAATTTCCAGATAGCTTCACTATATTGTCTTCCAAATCATTAACGAGCTGCGCAATTTCTCCCGTATGTCGACGAATCCCTTGCGCATCATACATAACAATTACGCCAAAAACAGTTGCAAGAGCCGTCTCGATATGTCGCGTCCCTTTGTTAGCTGCAACGTATGTTGCAAGCGCCGAAACTCCAGCCGAATGGGAACTCGGCATGCCCCCGGTCGTGAACGCATGCCTCCAATCCCATTTCCCAGTCAATTGCTTCTGTGTTACTACTTTCAAACCTTGTGCAATTCCTATAGCAGCTAATGCTGTAATTATTCCACGATTCATATTCTTCATTATCTTCGTCCTCCACTCCACTGATCAATCAAAAACTTATGTTAAACAAATTTCTTCTCATTTCAATACCCTTTTTTGCACCTTTTTATGCGGATCCTATTAAAATTTGATGGGATTTTCAATTGGATTTCCGTTTAACATTGGCCAAGTTGGAAAAATTGGTGTCCAAGTTGGAATTTTTGAACTCCAAGTTGGAAAAATCACGCTCCAAGTTGGAATTTTTGAACCCCAAGTTGGAAAAATCACGCTCCAAGTTGGAATAGAGAAATTATGGAATATCTTTATTGTTTATTTATTAAACATATCCGGTATCGACATCAAATCAATCCCCCATATGAGTGGTAGAAAGTAGTATACGGCCAACCCTACATAGAAGATGCCGAATAGATTAAGTGCTAAACCTGTTTTTGCCATATCTGGAATGCGTAAGTAACCTGAACCGAAGACGACTGCATTAGGTGGTGTCGCGACCGGTAACATGAATGCACAAGATGCCGCAACCGCAGCTGTAACCAACAAAGCATAAGGATGGAAGCCGAGTGCTATCGCTAGTGATGCCATAATTGGGAACATCATCGAAGCTGTTGCAGTATTTGATGTGATTTCTGTTAAGAACAGGACTAGTGCTGCAACCACTAAAACTACTATCAACATATTAACGTCTTGCAGTCCAGTCAACTGTCCCCCAATCCAATTAGATAGACCAGAACTTGTAAAACCAGCCGCAATTGCAAGTCCTCCTCCAAATAAAAGCAATATTCCCCATGGTAATTTCACTGCAGTTGCCCAATCGAGCAAGTGATCCCCTTGTATATTTTTCGAGGGAATAATGAACAAGATTATCGCTGCAATCAAGCCCACCATCGCATCATTCAGATTTGGAACGAATTGTATCAGTAAGAACGACCGTGTAATCCACGCCAGGGCTGCAAGTACAAATACCGTGAAAACCACTTTTTCCTCATATGAAGCAGTACCCAATTTAATTTTCTCATCGCTGATTACTTTATTCCCACCGGGGAGCTCTTTTAATTTCTGTGGATATGCCACTTTAATTAAATAGAACCAAGTTAAAAAGATGAAAATCCATGCGAATGGAACTCCGAAAAGCATCCATTGCGCAAAGGTAATTTCAATCCCGTAAATTTCATTGACCGCACCCGCAAGAAGCGTGTTCGGTGGTGTTCCAATCAATGTTGCTATGCCTCCGAGAGACGCAGAGTATGCAATACCAAGCATCAGTGCTTTACCGAAACTAAAGTTTTCTTTGGAGGTATCAATCGAATCATCATCTTTTAGTGCATCTTGTACTTGATAAATGATGGCTAAGCCGATTGGCACCATCATCATTGCTGTGGCTGTGTTAGAGATCCACATCGACAGGAAACCAGTTGCAACCATGAATCCAAGAATAATTCGCTCCGTTTTCGTTCCAATGAGCGAGATAATTGTCAACGCAATTCTTTTATGTAAATTCCACTTTTCCATTGTTAAGGCAATCATGAATCCTCCCATAAACAGGAAAATAGTATCATTTCCATAAGCAGAAGTTGTTGGTCCTACATCAAGTCCATTAGAAATCGGAAATAAAACAATTGGTAATAGTGATGTGACCGGTATCGGAATCGCTTCTGTAATCCACCAAGTCGCAATCCAAAGTGTACTAGCCAGAATAGCTTTAGCTTCCGGCGGTAAATCTTCAGGATTGAAATACAACAGAGTTAACACAAATAATAAAGGCCCTAAAAACAGGCCAATCAATTGTGGCGTGTTATAGCTACGTTTCTTATTACGTTCATCGTATGTTCCTGCATCTTCTGCCCGGTCTCTATCTTGAGGTATCTTGGAACCAGGTTTTATAAAAAAACGAATGGTTTCTTTAGCTTGGTCATGTTTGTCCCATAGCCAATTCCATGTTGATGTAATCATGTCTTGCCTCCTTTATTTATGACAAAAATCTGCAACAATTAATTTGATTATTAATAGTAATTTCCCAATCCAATAAATTTAGTCATTTTGTCCTTTTATACATTAATTTGAATGGTTTTATCTTGTACATTAAAAAACCATGACATTAAATTGTCATGGTTTTTTAATTTAACTATATGAATAACCTATTTCTCTAAGGTTTTTAAAATTCAGTAGAACCCTTTCTAATTGAAGGGAGACGTCAGTTGGTATTACTTCACTCTAAGAAGTCATTTCTTCTTCACTATCGCTACAGTACATCTGGATACACAAATCAGTCTTTCTTCTTCATCAACAATTTTAATATCCCATACCATTGTTGTTCGCCCTTTATGTAGCGGTGTACCAATAGCGGTTACTATTCCGTCACGTTTTCCACGGATATGATTGGCATTAATCTCTAACCCTACAGCAAATTCATTTTCTTGATCAATTAAATTCCAAGTTCCGACACTAGCAACTGTTTCCGCTAAGACAACTGATGCACCTCCATGAAGCTGTCCAAAAGGCTGATGAGTTGCCGCATTAACCGGCATCGTAGCAGTAACCTGATCTTCTGTCACCTCAACCATTTCAATGCCTAAGACACCTGCAATTGTTTCTTCTACTGGTTTTATCTCCATTAGATTCTCCCTCTCTTCTGTAGCATCGAATCCCAAAGCAACATTCTAATTAATTCATTACTGTTGGTTTATGCTCTTTAATCTTCGTTAAAGCATCGGTTCGTTTCAAAACCTAAATACAAAATGAATAGTGATTCATTTTTGTTTCTTCTTTTATAATGTCAGATTAGATTTACTATTGCAACAGTTTTCTAGCATATTCTAAGCTCATAGAAAAAGGGTATCCGCATTTTACGGAATCCCCTGTTATCTATAATTTACTTTGAATGTATTATCCTAGTATTCAATACATTACTGACAATAAATTTACATATTATGAAAGTTAACAGGATACCAAATATGTCTATTCCAACATCAAATAATCTTCCATTTCGATTAAAATAAAGTTGAAGAACTTCTGAAAAAGCAGCAAATATACAGGTAGAAATGAATGCAATTCCAGCTCTCTTCATCCATAGAAGGTGTAAAATATATAAAATACCAAAAGAAATAATATGACCTGTTTTTTGAATTAAATAAAATTCATTAGAAGGATTGATATCACTCGTTATTAGTAGATCACTAAATGTAGGGTCAGTTATGAAACTAAATTTAACAACCTGATCAAACATAAAAATATAAGCATCAGAAGTACAAGCCGCAATCACTATAAACAAAGACCACAAGAAAGTTAGCAGAGGATATATAGTCAAGAAAAAACACCCTTTCGCATGAAGAGACAATGCTTCCCATTCGTTTTTGACTAGCCTAGCCATAAAACCAAGTTTGAATAAGTATCAATTTCAGATTTTAGTATTTATTTTTGTCACTGTCTCATGAGTATGATATTAATCTGTAATCATAAATATCTCGCTTGTTTTATAATTATTGTGATGATTTAGCCAATTTACGTAATATACTTATCTAATTTTAAAAAGGAATCCAACACCCTTGAGGTTGTTGGATTCCTTTTTACTTAGCATGAGACATGGTTTTTATTGTAGTTTCTTCTGATAGTTTTGAAATTGTTTGAGATAACAGAAAACATCTTTCAACTAACGAATCTATTTCCATGTACTCACCTTCATTGTGAAGTTTTCCACCAATAGGTCCCATTCCATCTACAGTTTCAACACCTAGATGTGATGGGAACGAGGCATCTGACCCTCCACCGGTATGAGTATCCGTTACTGTTAAGCCAAATGAATCTCCTACTTCTTTTATTAACGAAAGTAATTTTTGATTCTTTTCATCCAGCTCCATTGGAGGGCGATTTATGCCACCTTCCAAGTCAATCGTTGTACCTTTCACATCTGGAATGGAGCAAATACTTTCAATTTTTTCGTTAATTTCCACACTTTGTTCTTCGCTTTGAACTCTTACATCCACGTATCCGGTAGCGCTGTCTGGGATCATATTTACCGCATCTCCTCCAGCAATAATACCCACGCTTACTGAGATTCCTTTTTTATGATTCGTCAGCTTATGAAGTTTAATTGTTTTATAAGCTAGCTCTTCAATCGCACTAATTCCTTCTTCTGGAGCAACACCTGAATGTGCAGCTTTACCGTGAACATTTAATGTATATCTACCACCGCCTCTTCGTGACGATACGATAGAACCATCTTTACGTGCAGGTTCCATTACAAGTGCATAATCTACCGATTTGGAAATATTTTCAATAATCTTCCTTGAAGTAGGGGATCCAATTTCCTCATCACCATTTAAAATAATAATGACATTTTTATAGGCATCATCATTTGTTTCATATAAATGTTTTATGGCATATAACAAGGTAACTTGACTTGCTTTCATATCAGCAACACCTGGACCAAATGCTAGACCGTCTTTAATTTTAAAAGGTCTTTCCAAAGCTGTTCCGACCGGAAAAACTGTATCCATATGAGCAATCAGCAAAATCTTAGTGTCTATAGCATCTTCATGCTTAATAATTAAATTATTACCGAACTTATTATTCTCTTGAGTTTCAATAGTAAATCCCATTTTTTTATATTCATCGATTAAAATTTTTCCAACTTTATCGATTCCAGCTTTATGTTTTGACCCACTATCGATATTAACTAATTTCCCGATTAGTTCAAGCATGTCATTTAAATTTTTATTAAGATATTCTATCACTTGTTATCATCTCTTTCATTTCTATAATAATCCCTTTACCTCTGTAATTGGAAAATGGTTTGCGACAAATTAACAACGCTTAGATATGATTCTATTATACAGGAATCTAACGAAAATAACCTTAAACCTCCTTTAAATTAGAATGGATATACCTATATTTTAACCATTAGCTAATTGCTCCTTGTCTTTTTTCTGAAGATGAATTTAGGTTCATGTGCTTAAACAATTTATCATGTTTATTACTTTAAAATCTTACAAGTAGCAGCTTATTTAATTTACAGTGAATCATTTTTGGCTATGTTCTTTACTTATTCACGCTTAAACTAAGAAAAACCGGGCAAAGTACGGAGGGCACTGAAAAAGTCCTTAAAAAGATTTCATAGCGAGTATATGAATGACATATTGTTCACTTACTCGCTTTTTATATGGAACCCGTTGATCTACGTTCCAGGCGGACGCGTTCCGCCGGCATGG
>NZ_ALJG01000160.1 GCF_000286315.1 Paenisporosarcina sp. TG20
CTTTCACTGGAAATTCAAGATGAGATTTGTGAGCTTTAAAAAAGAAAATCACGTATTTACATTTACCGGTTTAACGTGAGTCACATCTTGAAAATTCTGTTTTAGCATGTTAGTTTCCATATACTAAATACACCATGAACACGGGGTTCTCGGCACTCTATAGTCATATACTTTCTTATCTTTTCTTAGCTAGATAACTGCTAAATACAAACCGATACTCCCAAATCCAAGTAGTGTAAAGGTAAGTATTTGTATCGAAGTAGACTCTTTTATCGAGTCCATCAATATTTCTTTTACTGTAACCATATACATTAGTCCAATAGAGAAACTCATTAAAATAGACCAAATAAAAGGGTTACCAATTCCTATTATTTCTCCAAAATAAGCACCTATGCCTACCGGTATGGCAACGATTAGTGTGAGAAATAACAATGTCCACATTCCAAGACCAGCCACGAACATAAAAGTACACACGATTATTCCTTCAGGGATATTGTGCAGAATGATCATTATAAGAATGGAGTTACTTAAAGAGGAATCCTGATTAGAACCTAAAATAATCCCTATTGGGAGATTATGAAATGAGATACTAATTATTAGTACAAATCCGGTGAATAATGAAAAATGCTTTTCATCATTTTTTGCATATGTAACCGGAACCTTAAATGATTTATGTATGAGGTTAAACATAGTTACTCCTATTAAAAAACCCAAAATAGAAGAAATCCAACCGCCTAGCTGTATTGCTTCCGGCGCCACATCAAAACTCAATAAACCAAGAATTAACCCTGCACAAATACTGAAAACTAGATCCATTCGTTTCTGAATTCCTTGTAAAATCCAAGCAATGATTCCTCCGATACCAAATCCTAAAGCAGTAAACACATATCCAATGACCCAAACAGAAGACATTTTTATCACCCTTACGATCGTTGTCTTTATGGTTATATGGGTAAAGACATGTTTTTATGAGGAGTTCTAACAATATCGCATTGATTTTTATAATAGATGGAAGAGAAACCTGTGCTTTAGAAATCATCTCGAAACAAAGTTTGAGATGATCATGTAATTCTGTTTTTTTTATATCGCTAAAACATTTTCACATTTTTTCCAAATATACTCCCTCATCTTTTTTCCACTCAAGATAAAAGACATCCTTATACTGCTTGATATGATTGTTGTGGAGCTTTTTTAACAGCCACTCTTCATTTAGTCCAGCTTTTTTCAAGTTTTCCCAATCAACTTCTCCATCTCTTATTAATGTAACAGACAGATAGACAGGCTTTTGAGGGAGCTTCATATCAGAAATCGTTGGTGATTCATATTCTGGTTGTTTCAAGACACTCATCGTACCATCAGTTTCAAGAAGTGCATAAGCAACTTCTCTTATTGAAAAAATATCTTTCTTTCGTAGCAAAACTTGAAGTTGGTTAATATCTATTTTGTTTTTTTTCATTTGCTGTCTATCAGGATGACCGTTATTAATAATTATGGAAGGTTCCCCTTCTAATATTTTTCTCGAACCTGGAAATTTTTGTGTACACCATTCAATTAACAATATCAATGAACCCCATATCGCAATTGCAATAAGAATAGAGCCGATTTTGGCTTCTTTATCATAAATAGCGTTTCCAACAAGTTCCCCTAGTACAAGCGCGGCGATGAAGTCAAAGGGAGTAATTTGAGAGAGAGTCATTTTTCCCAATATTTTTGTCATAATGAGTAATGCTCCAAAACCTACTGCCAGTTCAATTGCCATTGTAGTTATATCCATACTCCATTTCCCCCTTTACCGGTTCTTTTCCTAGGATAGACGAATTAGTAAAGGAATAAACGAGATATTCAATAGCAATATTTAAGGAGATAGAAATTCTCTTTAAACATGATTGTTTATCTACATAGTTACTGACCAGTGATTGTTACCGTGTAAATGTAAGACATTTCTTAGAAAAATTCATATGCTTGACAAAAGATGCCTCCCAGTATGCCCCACCATGACCATTGCAAAGTACAAATTTTTTAAATCCTTGTCTCTCTAAATTCACAATTATTTCTTCCAGCATTGCTGTTAGCGCCGTTGGACTCACGGTAATTGTACCTTTGTAGTTAGCATGTTCCTCAGATGTATTAAAAGGAATAGTTGATAATACATAAGAATTCAATAACTCACCAAATATTCTGCGTACTTGAGTTACCCAATCCTCTCTCTTATCCAATTGATTTAGCGATTCAACGATACAAGATAAATATTTAGGAATTTCTTCTTAATGTCAGAAGAATATTAATAGCTGTAAAACAATTTGCCACACCAATCTACATCGATTATTCCATTCATTTCTTTTATTTCATTTTGTAACACCTAATACCGAAGTGCTTTGGATGCGAACAAAGTCAATCCCTTCTGATTGCAAATCATTATATTAAAACGGTTAGGATTGTATTCTGAATGAATCATATTTTGATACTTCCTCTTTTATTAATTAATGGAAAAATAACCTCTTAAGGAATTACTATCCACAGAGGTTATTTTCATCAATTATTTATTTTTGTTGGATTGTTGATCCGTGTTTTTGGTAACAACGTTTTTAGGTTTAGATTTAGAATTAAATTCTGCAGCAAATTCTTCGTTGGGTTCGTTGGGGCTTTTGTAGATTCCAAAGCTGTTATGCGTTCTTTCGTTCAATGTCTTTTTGTTATTTTTACTCATGGATGTTCACCTCCTAGAGTCTAATGTGCTCCGTATAGAAGGTTTTATTCTAAATGGGGAAGCATGGGGACGGTTCTCCTGCTTCCTTTAAGGATAGTTTCATCTGATTTTTAAAATTTATTAGGTATATTTGCAGGATTATTGAACTAGATATGGAATAAAACATAGTATGACTAGAGTGATTTATCTCCTATTTACTATGCCTCTCCCACCCCCGCGTTTCTTTTTCCACCCAAATGCTTTAGTTTTCAATTTCTTCTTTTTGTTCCTATTATATTATGGAGATTTTAGTTTTAAGCATCAATTCTAAAGGGGTTGAGGAGTATCGTTTATAGGTACATCTTTCGAAAGGAGTCCAAGAAGATGAGAAAGAAAAATCTAAATTTGGATAGTGGTGATCGAGATGCCTCGGAAAGCTAGGTTGAAAAGTAAAAATGGAATCTATCACATTATGTTAAGAGGTGCCAATAAACAGGAAATATTTCACGATGATGAGGACTGTATAAAATTTCTGGATATCCTCGAAAAATATAAAAGGATATCTGAAATGAAAGTATTTGCGTGGTGTTTAATGAGCAATCATGTACATCTTCTATTAAAAGAAGGAAATGAACCGATTTCAATAACAATGAAACGAATAGGTGTAAGTTTTGTCTGGCACTATAACTGGAAGTACAATACAACCGGGCATCTATTTCAGGATCGGTTTAGAAGTGAAAATGTAGAAACGCATAAATATTTACTAACCGTTATCAGATATATCCACCAAAATCCAGTAAAAACTGGAATCGTCAATCAAGCGGATGAATGGAGATGGAGTAGCTGTCTTGCGTATTACGGAAAACAACTTCACCCTACTAATTTACTGGATGCTGATTTAATTTTCAGGCTGATCTCTGTTGATTTCACGATTGCTAAAGAAAGGTTTATAGAATTTAATGAAAGGAAAAGTAAAGATCAATGTCTAGATGATAGAGGAATTGAAAGAAGAAGATTATCAGATGAAGAGGCAAGGCAAGAAATCAAACAGTTGCTAGGACCGATTGAAATTGCTCAAGTAAAGAGTTTATCGAAGTTAAAAAGAAATGAAGTATTGCTGATAGTAAAATCAATCGATGGGTTATCACAACGTCAAGCTGCAAGAATTTTGGGCGTTTCTCCTAACCTTATATTTAAAGCCTAGGGAAGGAGGGAAAAACAAGAGAACCGTCCCTTTGCTTCCACGAAGGAAAAAGCGACATTACGTTCAAAATTGAACGTAATGTCGCTTTTTTCAATTTAAACACACTTATAATTTTTGAGATCGTAAGTTTTTCAGTGACCTCATATCACCCTAAGAGGTTATTTTTATGAACAAATCAAACCTAATTACAAAATAATACCATTATGGATTAATCTATAATATTTACTTTTTGCTAGATAATTTGATAATAATTTATCTTCTTAAATAATTGCTAGGATCTTTCCCGGTTAACTTCAAACACAACATCATATTCCTTTAAAGATGAAAAAAATAACAAAAACTAAAATAGATTAGGAATCATTTTTATTGGGAATGAATACATTAAATAAACAAAAATAATAAATCGTTAACTTAATGAAATTGACTTTTCGTTAATAACGTCTACAATGGAGGTAAGGAGGTTGAGACTAATGAGTAAAGTTATTTATGAAATGACAGAAAGTAATATTGATGTCGGCTTTCGTGAACACAATCAGTATGTTATTGAAAAAGAAACAGATTATATTCTAAACAAAATAGTTACAATTATGCTAAGTATTTTTTCAGATAAACTGAAAGGAATTACTTTCAATAAAACTGTAATACAATTTAATGCAGAATACTTACTTTCTGTAAAGCATCAAAAAAATTTACTAAAGTGGCTTCGTCGAATTGCGAGCTTAGAAATTTCACCTTCAGATTTAGAATTTGGCAAATTAAAAATCGATTTAGAAAATTGGTATTATCAATTAGGTGGAGAAAAAATTCACTTTGAATATCAAGAGGGGTATCTACTTACACCAAGTGAAGCATCAACACAATTGGGCATTTCAAAGGTAACTTTGAATAAATATATTAAACAGGGATTAGAATGTGTTAATACTTCTTCACATCGTAAAATACCAAAATTTATTATCGAGATTTGGAAAGATCCTGTTTATTCTATTCGTTTACAGATGATGGCTCAAGAAAAACAACGTCAAAACCAATCTCCTATTGAACGTTTACATGAAATTAACAACGAATTAACTACACTTCAAGTGAAATATAAATCTGCAACTTATCAGGAAGCATTTAAAGAATTCGACGGAGATTCAATGGATGATCCATCCGATTACTATACATGGAAATATTTAGAAGAAGAAAAGAGCGAAATAATCACACTTTTAGGAGGTTTGGATTTTGGGAAGAAGGAAAAATAAACAAACAGATATAGATAAACTTCTTCCTGTAGAAATAGATGATATTCTTGAAAAATATGGGCGTTATTTAAAATCCTATAGTCAACTACAGGATAGAGAATCTGTTTTTGCCAATTTCAAAAAAACTATAAAGAGGCTTGAAGTTCTTTTTCCGTTATTAGAACATCCTGTCCATGGAATTACTGGTCTTCATGTTGTTGAAAATTATGATGATGATGGATACGTAAGGCAGTATCACTATCAATGGAGAGTTATTGTTCCTAAAATGGGAATACGACCAAGTCATATCTGTGGATGGGGAAATGATCCGCATGATGCCGAATGGACACCTGAAGTGTATAAAGTTGATACCGAACCACATCATCATCACTTTGACCCAAATGATCGTAAAAATAGAAGAGAAAATTATGATGTTCGTACACTTGAACAAGCCTTTGAATTTGTAACCAAGTATCTAGATAGCGGAGAAGAATATACAGGTAAAGTAGACTAAACTAGCGATTTGAGACACGCATAAAACACTAACTTTAAGCTACTATTGCCCCGTATTCTTTGGGGTCAGGTATCCCTTTATTTCTTCTTTGCCCAAACACCCACATGCTTACCTTCGATTTAAACACAAAAAAAACTTAGACAGCTAATAACGGTACTTATCTAGATTCTGGTATTTGATAAATGTTTTCCCCTACTTTTTTCCCTATTTTTATAGCAACCTATTAAGATAGGAAGAACTGTTTTAAATAAAGCCGGATTGACACTTTCAATCAGAATTACTCCCGCTTTCACATTGTTTTGTTTTCACTAAAAAAACCCGATACAGAATCATTCCTGTATCGGGTTATAAAATTTATCACTAGCGTTGCATAAAAA
>NZ_ALJG01000161.1 GCF_000286315.1 Paenisporosarcina sp. TG20
GTGTGCTTTCTTTAAGGACCGGTTTTTCTTATATATTAAAATTAGTTAAACTACGTCCAAAACAACGAAGATCTAAAGTGTCAGATTGTCATTCTGAATAGATAACTATTTTTTCATCTTTCGTAAACGATACTGCAAATTTTGTCTACTCATGCCAAGTGCAACGGCGGCCTTCGTAATGTTACCTTCATACATATCCATTACTTTTTGCAAATAATACATTTCAGCTTCTCTTAAATAATCTTCTAAGGGTAACAAGTCACGATCAGATTGAACAACGAAATCCTCTGCTCTACCCAATGGATCCCTCATTTCACTAACTTTCAATTTAAAATGTACTGGAAGCATTTCAAAGGTTACTAATTCCTCATCGGTAATCACAGAAGTAATTTCATCTAATAAAATCTCTACCTCTTTTAAATTTCCTGGCCAATTATATGCATGAAAAATTTCATGCATTTCTTTTGTCATTCCGATAATAGCGGAGCCGAAGCGAACTCGATGACGTGCTAAGTAGTCATGAACAAATGGATCGATATCTTCACGACGTTCTCGCAAGGGTGGAACAACAATGGTTATGGAGGAAAAGAAATAATATAATTTTTTCAAAAGTTTTCCTGAAGCAATAAGTTCTACAGGGTCAGCTCCCACACTAGCTAAAAATAAATGACCAATATGTTTAGAATGATTAATCACTTCAAATAGCTGCTGTTGCATAGCTAATGTTAATAAATCAATACGAGCACAAAAAATCGTACTTCCTTCTAATAAAATCATGTCTTCTTTTAATTTGCTAAGTATCATTGGATCAGAGTTGTGACAATATAACGTATACAAATGGGACAAAGGTGGGGATAATTCTGAATGAATACCTTCAGCTACTAAATCTTTTCCGGTACCAGGTTCACCTACTAACAATACAGATAACCGAGCCGCAGCCGCTTTTTGAGCGGTTAATATTACTTGTTTCATCGATTGAGAAACAGCAGTTATTTCTGGAAAAGTGATAGGATCACCATAACGACGTAGCGGTTGGTAAACTAATCGTTCTAAAGTGGTAACGTCTCGTGCTAATTCAAGAGCTCCGATTAATTCCCCGTTTTCAAATACTGGATAGGTATCATTAATTGTTGTGATTTCATGACCATTACGATTCCAGTATGTTTGTTTAACATTTAATACATGTTCTCCTGTTTGTAACACTTTTAAAAGGGTACTTTCTTGTTGATCAAATTTAAATAGTTCAAGGAGAGATCGATCGGCCACATCATGTGTTTCTAACCCTTCAATATTTTTCATTTTCTCATTATATAAAATTGTACGTCCGTTGCTGTCGATTGCATGAATTCCTACGGATATATAATTGCTAGCAAAGCTGTAAAAAGGCAATAATTTAGAATCATTAACGCTCATTTAAGATTCACTCCTAACTTTTTTTCCGAAAATAAGAAATATTACTTGATTAACGCAAGAATCTTTTGCATTATTATATATGTAAACGAAATGAAAGCGCAAATTATTTTTGCACTAAAATAAAGCGGAGGAGGATTCACATGATTCCTTATAAACATGAAGCATTCACAGATTTCTTAAAAGATGAGAACAAAAAAGCCATTCAAGAGGGTTACAAAACAGTTGAGGGGTACTTAGGTCAAGATTACCCACTTATTATTGGTGGAGAGCGCGTTACTACTGAAGATAAGATTGTTTCTTACAATCCAGCCAATAAAACTGAGGTTGTTGGTTCAGTATCAAAAACTAGCCATGAACTAGCATCAAAAGCTATGGATATTGCGGATGAAACATTTAAAACTTGGAGAAAAGTGAAGCCGGAAATTCGTGCGGACGTTCTTTTCAAAGCAGCAGCAATTATGCGTCGTCGTAAATTTGAATTTTCAGCGTTACTTTCTAAAGAAGCTGGGAAAACATGGATAGAAGCAGACGTAGAAGCAGCTGAAGCAATTGATTTCCTTGAATACTACGCTCGACAAATGCTTAGCTTAAAAGATGGTCGACCAATGGAAAGTCGTCCAGGTGAGTATAATCGTTATGACTACATTCCGATGGGTGTAGCAGTAGTTATTTCTCCTTGGAACTTCCCATTTGCAATCATGGCAGGTACAGCGGTTGCTGCAATGGTTACTGGTAACACAGTCTTGCTAAAACCAGCATCAACTACACCTGTCGTTGCTTATAAATTTATGGAAGTATTAGAAGAAGCAGGATTGCCTGCTGGAGTTGTAAACTTCATTCCAGGTTCTGGTGCTGAAGTTGGAGATTTCTTAGTAGATCACCCACGTACTCGTTTAATTAGTTTTACTGGTTCACGCGACGTTGGATTACGTATTTTCGAACGTTCTTCAAAACTAACTGAAGGTCAAATTTGGATTAAACGTGTTATCGCTGAAATGGGTGGTAAAAACACAATAGTTGTTGATAAAGATGCTGATCTAGAGTTAGCTGCTCAATCAATTGTGAAATCAGCGTTTGGTTTTAGCGGTCAAAAATGTTCTGCATGTTCACGTGCTGTAATTGTTGAAGATGTGTATGATCAAGTAGTAAATCGCGTAGAAGAGCTAACAAAAGCACTAACTGTAGGCGAACCAGAAAAAGATGAGCATTTTGTGGGCCCGGTTATCGATTCGGCTGCTTTCAAAAAAATCATGAGCTACATTGAAATTGGTAAAAGCGAAGGGCGCTTAGTTGCGGGTGGAACCGGAGATGATTCTAAAGGATTCTTTGTTCAACCAACAGTATTTGCAGACTTAGAACCAACTGCACGTATCATGTTAGAAGAAATCTTTGGTCCTGTTGTCGGGTTAACGAAAGCAAAAGATTTTGATCATGCTCTAGATATTGCAAACAACACGGAGTACGGCTTAACTGGAGCGGTAATTACTAACAACCGCATGAACCAAGAAAAAGCCCGTGAAGATTTCCACGTAGGTAACTTATACTTTAATCGTGGATGTACAGGCGCAATTGTTGGCTATCAGTCATTCGGTGGATTCAACATGTCAGGTACTGATTCAAAAGCAGGCGGACCTGATTACCTTACATTACATTTACAAGCTAAAACAACATCTGAAATGTTCTAAGAAAAACGAATTAGCATATGCTAGCTCGACTCCGATGCTGGAAGGATGAAAGGCGAACAATTTGCCTTTCTGACCCCATAATGGGGACCGCGAGCTGGGATTCGGAACTGGACACTAAAGGAACGAAGGCTAAGTTCGGCGCGTCCTGCGCCGAATCCTTCATAACCCACATCCTGTGGGCCATAGGCAGGCACATCAGAAGATGGGTCTGCCTATTTTTAAAAATTTGAGGAGGCAAAAGATTATGACAGTATCACATAACGTTATTAAACAGACTGAAAAATTTGGTGCTCCAAACTATAATCCACTACCAATTGTTATTTCAGAAGCTGAAGGGGTGTGGGTTAAAGATCCAGAAGGAAACAAATATATGGATATGTTAGCTGCATACTCTGCGGTTAATCAAGGGCATCGTCATCCGAAAATTATTCAAGCACTAAAAGATCAAGCTGATCGTGTAACATTAACTTCACGTGCTTTCCATAATGATCAATTAGGTCCATGGTATGAAATGATTTGTGATTTATCAGGTAAGGAAATGGCCCTTCCAATGAATACTGGAGCTGAAGCGGTTGAAACTGCTATTAAAGCAGCACGTCGCTGGTCTTATGATGTAAAAGGAGTTGCTGAAGACCAAGCAGAAATCATTGCTTGTAATGGTAACTTCCATGGTCGTACAATGGCGGCTGTATCCCTTTCTTCAGAACCAGATTACAAACGTGGATTCGGACCGATGTTACCTGGTATTAAATTAATTCCTTACGGTGATATTGACTCGTTAAAAACAGCAATTACACCAAATACAGCTGCATTTTTAATTGAACCAATTCAAGGAGAAGCGGGAATAATTATTCCTCCAGAAGGTTTCATGAAAGCAGCACGTGAACTTTGTCGTGAAAACAACGTTTTATTTATAGCGGATGAAATTCAAGCAGGACTTGGCCGTACAGGTAAAATGTTTGCTTGTGAATGGGAAGACATAGATCCAGATATGTACATTTTAGGTAAAGCTCTTGGCGGGGGAGTTTTTCCAATCTCTTGTGTTATTGCCAATAAAGAAATTCTTGGAGTGTTTGACGCAGGGTCACATGGATCTACTTTCGGTGGTAACCCGATGGCATGTGCAGTCTCGATTGCTTCACTTGAAGTATTAGTTGACGAGAAGTTAGCAGAGCGTTCTGAAGAACTAGGAAATTACTTCAAAGAAGCGTTATCAAAGATTGAGAATTCAACTATTAAAGAGGTTCGAGGACGTGGTTTATTTATCGGTATGGAACTCACAACAGCTGCTCGTCCATATTGTGAAAAACTAAAAGAACTTGGTTTGTTATGTAAAGAAACACATGATACAGTAATTCGTTTTGCTCCACCACTAGTCATTACAAAAGAAGAACTAGATTGGGCAATCGAAAAGATTCAAAAAGTGTTCAAAAATTAATAAATATTGTTAATATATAAGATTAATTATGTTACAATGGTTCCGATGAAATCATTTTTGATAAAGAGGCGAACTATAAAATGGCTGAAAATCTAAACTTATTTACTTCAACGCAAGTAGTTATTAAAGATGCTTTAAATAAACTTGGGTATGATGAAGGAATGTATGAGCTTTTAAAAGAACCATTACGTATGCTTGAAGTGCGAATTCCTATCAAATTGGATGATGGTAAAGTTAAAGTTTATACTGGATACCGTGCACAACACAATGATGCAGTTGGTCCGACTAAAGGTGGGGTTCGATTTCATCCACAAGTAACTGAGGATGAAATGAAAGCACTATCAATGTGGATGACACTGAAGTGTGGAATTGTAGACTTACCTTATGGTGGGGCTAAAGGTGGAATAATTTGTGATCCACGTCAGATGTCTATGGGCGAAGTAGAACGCCTAAGTCGTGGATATGTTCGCGCTATCAGTCAAATTGTTGGACCATCCAAAGATATTCCTGCACCAGATGTATTCACAAATTCACAAATTATGGCTTGGATGATGGATGAATATAGTCGTATAGATGAATTCAACTCACCAGGTTTTATAACAGGTAAACCAATTGTTCTTGGAGGCTCTCAGGGACGAGAACGCGCGACTGCACAGGGAGTAACAATTTGTGTAGAAGAGGCAGCTAAAAAACGTGGACTTGTAATGAAAGATTTAAGAATTGTCATACAAGGTTTTGGTAATGCAGGTAGCTTCTTAGCTAAATTTATGAGTGATACGGGTGCTAAAGTTATTGGTATTTCTGATGCTTACGGTGCGCTACATGATCCAAATGGATTGGATATTGATTATTTACTTGATCGCCGTGACAGCTTTGGGACGGTTACGACATTGTTTGAAAATACAATCACTAATAAAGAGTTACTTGAGTTAGATTGTGATATTTTAGTACCAGCTGCAATTGAAAATCAAATTACTGCTGAAAATGCACACAAAATTCGAGCAAGTATAGTTGTAGAAGCAGCTAATGGTCCTACAACAAGTGAAGCTACAAAAATTTTGACTGACCGTGGAATCTTACTGGTTCCAGACGTACTTGCCAGTGCAGGTGGCGTAACAGTATCCTATTTTGAATGGGTTCAAAATAATCAAGGATATTATTGGTCAGAAGAAGAGGTCAACGAAAAATTATACAAAAAAATGGTTAATGCTTTTGAAAATATCTACACGGTAGCAACAACGCGTAACATCGATATGCGACTAGCCGCATATATGGTGGGTGTTCGTAAAACTGCTGAAGCAGCTCGTTTTCGAGGCTGGGTATAAAAATAAGAAAAGGTCTTGCCTCTTAGGAAGCAAGGCTTTTTTGTACTTATTAGGAATTTTCAGTGTAAGAAAAAAACCTCAATTTGTATCAATAATTATGCAAACAGTGTTTTTAGAGGTTGTTCAAAAAGTATCAACAATTTCATAAATGTGTGAAAGTTATCATACCCGCATGCTCCATAATTAGATAAAAAAGGAATTACTTTGCGAATTGAATTTGATTGACCTTAAACCATAATATGGAATTAG
>NZ_ALJG01000162.1 GCF_000286315.1 Paenisporosarcina sp. TG20
ACGTTTCGAGGCATGAAAAAGCAGCTTTTGATGTGTTTTTATCAAAAACTGCCGAAAGTCGGGCTAAACTCATCTCGAAACTCTTGAATCGTTGCCTCTCCTCTGCTAATTCTATGTTGATTTGTAAACGCAAAGGGTTTTGATTCCATGCTCTTTAAGGAGCAGAAATGCCGCTTTACTATATGAATAAGGTACAAAATTCATTGGATGAATAAAATGCCCAGTACCACCAATCGTCCCATCTCGATCAATGAATACTGCCTGAATTTCTTGTATCTCCATTTCATAGCCCCTTTTTCACTGCACTGTTTACCTCTATGTGAACTAAAATACTTGTTGCTTTAAACAAAAAATGCTTTATTCTTTTGAAGTAAAACATCAGTTAGTTGAATTTGTTTTGGTAATTCATCATTCAGATAAAATCTAATATCCTAATATCTACCGAATCGATATAGCCTATTTCTTCTTTTAAGTCCCATAGCATTATTTCAGACGTTTCTTCATTTTCTTTAAATGGTTGAAGTTTTTCAGTTGTAGTAAAATAAACTGGGTTAAATTTAATTTCCCCATTCATTGTATTTTCCGTCTTTAATAAACCCCTAAATTCCAAGTTGGATACTATTTGTCCAGTTTCTTCATAAAGTTCTCTTATTGCACAATCCTTTGGTGTCTCATCACCTTCTCTACGTCCAGCAGGTAATTCCCATTGTTTACGCCAAATGTTATAACAAAAAAGGTACTTTTCTTCACATTTTATTACTGCAAAAGAGCCAGCTACTTGCTGATAATTATAAGTATCTTCTTCCTTCGTACTTATAAATTCAAGAAACTTTAAACCATTATCCTTCGTTTTATTCAAATGATTTCCTCCTAACTTACCCTGTCAGTTACGATGAATCACCTAGGTGCATTACTTAACAATTCCTATTTCACTGGGTGGCCAAAAAATAAGGCTTGTGTCGCCTATTATTTCATCGATTGAAATCAATCCAATTATACGACTGTCTTTACTATTTCTCCGATTATCCCCCATCACAAATACGTATCCTTCAGGAATTATTATCTTGTCAGTACGTTCTTCAAGTGTGAAATTTTCTGTTAAAGTACCTTCACCTTCGTTTAGTTCTTTTTTAAGTGAATCTAAATAAGGTTCATTCTGTGGTTCCCCGTTTATATACAACTGATCATTTTTATAGGCAATATGATCGCCCGGCAATCCAATTACTCGTTTAATGTAATCTGTATTTTCAGATGCATGAAAGACAACGATATCATAGCGATTTGGTTCTCCTACTTCGTAACCTATTTTATTGACTATCATTCGGTCTCCATCGTCAAGAGTTGGATTCATTGATTCCCCATCTACAACAATGGGCGTAAATAAGAAATAACGAATTAACAAGGCAACTCCAAATGCAATGAACAGTGCTTTTGACCATTCCCAATACTCATTTTTTGTTTGTTCCATCTTGTAGCCTCCTGTGTTTCATTTCAATAGAAGATATTGATCATTAAAGAATAGCCATACCATCTGCTTTCAGCTATTTATTTCCCTCATTTGTTCAAGAACTTATACCTTTGCAAAATTTCAAGATTGAATTCTTTTGTTCTTTGCCTTCGAATACACCAAGTTGATCACAAATTGACACAGCAAACTCTGCGAATGCAGTACCTTTTGCTGTAATAACACCTTTGTCCACTTCAATATCTTTTCCTGTATATATTGAATTAGAAAAGAGCGTTTTATTATTTTCATATGTACTCAAAAGACATGTGAATTTTCGACCCTCTAGTATTCCTGCTTTACCTAACAATGTCGCAGAGGCACATATAGCAGCAATGAGAATACCTGAATTCTTTGCATCTATTAATTTTGTAGTAACAACTTCTTCATCTATTATCTCAGATACACCATCCCCACCAGAAATAAGTATTAAATCATAATCAGCCACTTCTATATCTGATAAGGACCTTTCTGCTTTAGTCCATAAACCACCTATACTTTCTACTGGTTCACCGTCAATGGATACTGTAGTAATCATATAATTACCAAGCTTCTTTAGCAGAAACAATGCATGTGCTACTTCAAAATCAGCATATTGAGGGTAAGCAAAAAATAGTATTTTTTTCATTTGCGACATCAGCTCCTATTATATGTATCTATGAAAAACTGAAACACTCCCCTATGAATATAACAAAACCCCAAAAATTCTTTTCTCACTATGAAATTTGTCTTTTCTCTTTGTAATTCCATTCTTCAATTTATACAGGCTACTGGATTAGCTTGTGTTCCCTTAGTAATTCTATTAAATTCAACCTATTTCTATCTAAGTGAAGTCCTCTTATCCCAGCTTGTTCGGCTCCTTCAATATTTTCAATTTTATCATCAATAAATATACTTTCTTCTTTTTTTGCTTTTGTATGATTAAGAGCGATATTATAAATTGCTTCTCCTGGTTTTTCTTCATTTACAAACGCAGAAAGAATAATAGAATCAAAATATTTACGAATTCCTAACCTATCAAATATCCAGTCCATACTTGGCATTGCATTTGAAATAACAGCTAATCTGTACTCTTTACTTAATTCCTCGAGCACTCCTTTTACTTCTGGAAACAACTCACAATGACCAGCAAAATGAGTACAGAAAAACAATTCATTCGTTAGTTCGATTTCCCCAAGTTCTTCTGCAATGGCTCCATAATAACGCTTATAGTATTGTTCTTCTTCATTCCAATTTGTAATAAACGTTAGTTTAGTTTGTTTTGCCTTCATAATAGCAACATCAATTCTTGATTTTTGATAACCTCTTTCCATCAAGATGTATCTGATTCTGTCATCTCCTTTTAAAAAAGTATCAAAAAGGACACCACCAGCATCAAAGAATATTACTTTCACTTCATCTTTTGTAAGATTCATATTAAACCCCTTTAAAAGTTATTTGGGTGTATTCTATAAGTTCAATTGACCGCTATTGTAAGTTGAAATGAGGTCCTTACTTTAAATAATCATTTACAGATACAACTTCAAATAATCCACTTTCTCTTAGAAACTGTGATATTAGATAAACGTGGGCTGCACCTATAATTAAAAGTGTACGGTCAGATGAAGAATTAGTAATTTGAGCAAGATTAGAATATATAATTAGGTTCCGTTGATACCACCATCTAACCCAGTCTATTCCAACATATTCAGTACCCTTTCCAATGCGGGCGACTTGCATATACATTTCATGTTGCTTTTTTATAAATTGCTCCTCATTATAATTACATACCAATTCAAAAATACCTCTATCGTCTAAATTTAACTGAAGTTTAGATCGATACTTTTCATCAATTAAATTATACAGATCTGGTTGTTCTATCTTTACCCAATCAAAAACTTGGCTTATTGCTCTATTCCCTACACTTTCCATCCAATCTACTGCATAAATATTTTTATGTTCTAATTCAGCTGCCGTACGAAAACCAAACTGATGTATTTCATCTACTTTTAACTCTAGTTGCCCATTTATGTATTGTTGATACTCCTTATTAATTAAGTTATCATTTTCTTTTACCACTTCAACAGCTATTTTTGTTGGATTATAATTCTTTAACCCATTAACGACTTTTCTAATTTCCTCTTGTCTTTTGGATGATAATAGATTGTCAAAATCTACACGATGTAAGTCTGGTGTATAACGCATATGAAAAGTTCCAAGCACCATTACCTTTGGTTTTTTATTTATATTCTCCATAAATACTCCCCTTTCTCCTTCAACTATCCTGATTAATTTCATTTATAAGTAAAGTAGTTCTGTTAATCTTCTTAGTTCTAGTCATTCTCCCACGCCATCACCTGTTCTAATTTTTAATCCATCGTTTTACCAACAATTTAGTAAAACTAAAGAAACCTAATCTACAATCTATTCGTCATTAATAACAACAGAGGTTGAAATATGTTTTTCGGGGTCAAAAACTCAATTTATTTTAACATAAATATCCAAATACTACTAATAAAATTCATTATTTTCCCAGCGCTAGATTACTATAATTAGGTTTTATTCTTAACAACTAGGCCCTATTAGTATGTTGATAATTGAATTAAATTTAAGAGAGGATATTAAAAACATGACACTATTTAAGGAAGAGGAAAGCGACCTTCAAAAACTTTTTAAAGCACAGAGGTTAGCCCTTTATTGGTTGTTAGGATTTATTTATTTAGCATTTATAGGCTTACAGCTTGGTAGAGTTCAAGCTATTACAAATTTTAATTATTCTTTACATGAAATATTGTATTTGCCATTTAATCTAGCTATCTTTATTGTTCCTGTTTTGTTTTTGATCTACTTGTACTATGTAATTAAATACTTGCGTAAAAGAGGAAAACAGAAGATTAATAATAAAACACGCGGAATGGTAATCCTAGTTATCGCCTCCATTATCACTATTTTTTCAATAACCGAGCATCAATTTCATGAAGTATCAACTGGTGGAGTATTCGAGGTGGAACAGAAGGTTTATATAGAAGGAAAATATTTCTTGGTATTCAATAATCAACAGATTGAAGTTTCTATGAATGAATTCAAATTGGTTGAGGTCAATAAAGAATATGTAGTAAGTTATATTTGGAATTCTCGCTCTCCTAATAAAGGTCGACTTGAAGCTATCGAACTGATGAAATAGAGGATATCGTTTTACATATACTACAATAAAGATAGAATGTGCGGTCGAAATTGCATCTTCGACCGCTTTTATTTTAAAGTTAGTGTCAATTCATTCTTCCACCAAAACCGACTTCCACGTTTTATGGTTTCCTCTTGCGTCTGGAGTGTTTTATTGGTAAAATATATTCAATTAAATACTTTCTTACTTCAATAATTTTTTGAAGTGAGGATAGAGGCGCAAAGATCATTAGTAAACAATTTGAGGATAATGAGATCCTATAACGATTGTTGAAAGGGGTATTTGCCGAAGTAGAGAGAATCTCATATTCTCAAAGCTGGTTCTGTTATTGAATAAATACAGGACTGTCATATAGGTCAACTATATGGAGGGCTATCCAACGCGTAGAAACGACTTAGATTGACACAGTTTCTATAGCAACAGCGGACCCTCGTTGTTGCTTTTTTGCGTTTACAGTACTATGGCCTTCACTACCTCTAGGTTTTATAAATATAAAAAAGGGCGTGAAGTAATGATATTTGGCCAAGTTTTAACAGCAATGGTAACTCCATTTGATCATCAAGGTGAGATTGATTTTAAAGCTACAGAGGTTTTAGTCAATTATTTGATAGACAATGGATCTGATGGTTTAGTTGTAGCGGGAACAACAGGTGAATCTCCTACATTGGATATAGAAGAGAAAGTTAAATTAATTAAGTTTGTTGTGGAGGTTGTTGACGGAAGGGTCCCAGTTATAGCGGGAACTGGATCAAACAATACTCGAGCTTCGATCAACTTAACAAAGCAAGCAGAAGAAACAGGAGCCGACGCAATTATGCTCGTCACTCCATACTATAACAAGCCTTCTCAAGAAGGACTTTATCAACATTTTAAAGCGATTGCCGAAGTTACTTCTCTGCCTATAATGCTATATAACGTTCCTGGACGCAGTGTTGTAAATATGTCTGCTGAAACGGTTATTAGGCTTTCTTCAATCGACAATATTGTATCGATTAAGGAAGCAAGTGGCGACTTAGACCAAATGGCGCAAATCATTAATCAGACACCAAGTAATTTCAGTTTGTACAGTGGTGATGACGGGTTAACATTGCCTGTCTTAGCCATCGGTGGTGTAGGTGTTGTTTCCGTTGCTTCTCACATCATTGGCAATGAAATGCAAGATATGATTAGTAATTTCAAGAGTGGGAATCTCGATGTTGCAGCATCTATGCATCGAAACCTTCTCCCTATTATGGATGGGTTATTCGCAGCACCAAACCCAACACCGCTCAAAGCGGCATTAAATATGCGAGGGATCGATGTTGGTGGGGTTCGCTTACCGTTAATCCCTTTAAACAAAGAAGAGGAAAATTCCCTACAAAGACTTTTACAACCTGTTTATATGGAGTTTCTTGTTAAATCATAGGTAAAATTTATCTATATCAAAATTGTATGAGTGAGCTAAGATTTCAGGTCGCTTCGGGCGGCAAACCTACTACTCTATAAGCTGAAGAATAAGACAGCCTTCTATTTAGATTAAGGGATTTCCGTTACAACGCACTTTCATGTTTCGAAGCTAGCGTAGCGATGCA
>NZ_ALJG01000163.1 GCF_000286315.1 Paenisporosarcina sp. TG20
AGCGATTGTCTTTTTGATGACCAACTTCAAAAGAGTGCTAACTTGGATTCTATTAGCGTTGCTCAGTTGTCACGGCGACTTAACAGCATGAACTCAGACATCTTCCAACAATTGTTTTTGGATTTAGTTGTTCAAATTCAGATGAAAACGAATTACTCAAAAATCACGATGCCATTAAAAATCATTGATTCGAGTACGTTACCACTGAATTTGACGAACCATAAATGGGCTAAATTCCGTAAAACGAAAGCAGGAGTGAAGCTGCATTTACGTCTGGTATTCATGGAAAAGGGACTCTCATATCCCGAAAAAGTCGTGCTCACAAACGCGAAGGAACACGATCGTGGTCAACTTGAAGTGATGGTGGATGACAAAGAATGCATGTACGTATTCAATCGTGGCTACTTAGATTATGAACGTTTCGATCGCATGACAGATGACGGGTACTTCTTCCTAACTAGATCACGCAAAAACGCAGTAGTACGAGTGGTTGATGAATTCAAACTACCCAAAGATTCCGCTGTTATATCGGACCAAATGGTATTAATTGGCACCACACAAAACCGTGCTGAAAACTATTTTCGCTTACTCAAAGTCATCGATTCAAAAGGCAATGAACTGCAGTTAATCACCAATCGTTTCGACTTGAGTGCCGAAGAAATCTCGGAAATGTACAAGTCGAGGTGGGCGATTGAACTATTTTTCAAGTGGATCAAGCAACATTTGAATATTAAAAAGTTCTACGGCCAAAGTGAACAAGCCATTCATAATCAGGTTTTCATCGCACTGATTGTTTACTGTCTTCACGTGTTAGCGCAGATCGCAACGGGAAGTAAGTATAAAATCCTCCGAATAGGCCGATATTTAAAGGCTTCACTTTGGAAACCAGCACATCTTTGGATTCGAAAAATCGAAGGAAAAGTGGTTCCGTAATAAGCAAACTGTCATCGTTGAACAAGTCTAATTGTAAATAAAAACCAAATGGATGGAGCCCCCTCTATTGGAGTGTTTCCTTTTTTGGCTTTTACCCACAAAAATAAATAGATTGAATTTTCAGTCGCCATTTATGCAACGCTAGTGGTATTTTTCATAAGTATTATTTCATATTTCTTGATTAGACAAATTAGATTATCAAATCAATTCATTTTTGTAATCAAAAATAATCCTTTTAAAATTTCTTTGGCAAAAATTGCTTGAGGATAATCGTTAAACTTGACGTGGTTTCGTGCAACATTTAAATGAAGCGATAGAACTTCCTAATATTCATGATTGATAAAGGGTACTAATTTCCAAGCGATACAGAAAAATAGCTTCAGATCAAGGCGTTGAGTTTGGCGAAGATTAAATTACGGAAAAAAAATAGGTGCGCGGGGGGTTAACCTTCGCGACCTACTTTTACTTGTGATAGGAGTGGTTTATTTTCACTCAGCATTTTTTCGAATACGGTTGCGTCTACTGGTTTTGAGAAAAGATACCCTTGTCCAATGGTACATTTGTTATCAACTAAGATTTGTAGTTGCTCTTCGTTTTCAATTCCTTCCGCTACCACATTTAGATTTAAATTTAAACCTAAGTCGATAATAGCTTTTATAAAGGGTTGTTGATTTGGATCTTCAATGTCTTCAATAAATGATTTATCAATTTTTATGGTATGGATGGGTAGCTTCCGAAGAATGTGTAAGGATGAATACCCTGTGCCAAAATCATCAATCGACGTCTGAATGCCCATTTTACTGAATCCTTCCATGATTTCAATACTCTCGTTAATGTTCTGCATAACGCTTTCGGTAATCTCTATTTCTAGGTATTGAGGATCTAAGTTGGAATCTTTCAAGGCGTTACAAACTACTTTCAAAAAATCACCTTGCTGGAATTGCAGGACGGATACATTTACAGAGATGCAAAAAGAAGAGAGCCCCATCTCTTGCCACGTTTTATTTTGTATACAAGCGGTGTTCAGAACCCATTTACCAATGGAGACAATTTGTCCTGTTTCTTCTGCGATTGGAATGAACTCAACCGGTGAAATGAACCCGAGTTCTGGATGATTCCATCGCACCAATGCTTCCATCCCTATTATTTTCTTAGAATGTAAATCTACCTTTGGCTGGTAAAACAGTGACAATTGATTTCTTTCAATTGCCTTACTTAATTCATTTTCAATTTTCATTTTGCGGGACATGGTTTGATTTAATTCAGTGTTATAAAAACGGTAGTGATTTTTCCCGTTTTCTTTCGCTAGGTACATGGCGGCATCCGCATTTTTAAGTAAGTCTTCACTATTTTTTCCATGTTCAGGGAAGATACTGATTCCGATACTTGGTGTTATGTTAATGTCGTAGTCATTGACTAAGAATGAATCTTTAAATTTTTCCAATACGGTTTCGGCCACGCTAGATGCTTTGAATTCAGTTGCTTCAGGAATAACAATGACAAATTCGTCTCCACCTAACCTATAGATAGGTGCAGCTGTTCCTAAGGCTTGTCGTAAGCGTTCTGAGATTTTAATAAGTACATGATCTCCAACAAGATGTCCAAGGGTGTCATTAATTACTTTAAAGCGGTCAATATCAATTAATAGTAGTGCTACATGGTTCTTTTTGTGAATCTGTAGTGTGTTTTCAATATCTTGTATAAAGCTCAATCGATTACTCATGCCAGTTAATGGGTCGTGATAAGCTAAATGTCTGTATTCAACTAGTAGCTTATTATGTTTATTAATAACCGTGATTTGTCTTCCCATAACCATAAAAAAGGCAATCAGCAGTCCAAAGCTAAGCGCATTAAAATCCAATTGATAGCTAGTAATGACTAGGATGAGCAGTACCATTGTGCTTGCATATGGAAAAATAAATTCTCTTTTTTCGAAAGGGTTTTTTATATCTAGCTTTTCTTTATTTACATGATCTTTCGCATAGAAACCAGCAAAACCAATGAACAATGATGAAGCTATCCATAACAAGTCAATGCTATTACCAGATTGATAGATTTCTCTAACAGAGTAATATGCGTAAATAGAATCTGTTAAAACCTGGAATAAAAACCCGAATACGATAAATAGCATTAAATTAGGCTCTCTTTTATGTTGAACTAGGTGGAACAGTATGATAAAGAAAAATAAGATACCTAAGTCTGTAATTTGAAAACCAACTACGATCGAAGTGTATAGTAAAGATGTTTCTAGACTTTCTATGACGGGCTTAATTAGATAGTGGTAACTAATAGCGATTGCGGTAACCATATAAATTACGATATTAAAGACATAGGGTTTGTTAGAAAAGATAATGCCAATTTCTTTTGTTTTATAAATTAATGCAATTAAATAGAAGAGGTGTGACGATACCCAAAAGATAGATGAAATACTACTAATTAAAGAAGACCCTTCGCTAATTTGATAGTAAAACCAAAATAAATCACCAATAAGTGCATTTAAGAACCCAATGCTTAATAACAACCAAAATATTCTCTGGCCACTCTTAACACGTTGATACGCTTGGAAGAGCCATATCATACTTATTGTCCGAACGACGATTGGAAGTAAACTTAAACCAAATAATCTAACCCATTCATTATCTTTAAAAAGAAAACTCCAACCATAAAATAAAATTGCTATAAAAAGAAGCGCTATAATAGGTAATCGGCCGGTCTTTAACATGAAGTTCCCCCAAGTCGAAATATATGTAAGTGGTTTCTAGAGAAATACGGCTCATTGGAATGTCTATTTTCCAATGATTAATAGTGTGAATTCTAAATTGTCTATTTGTTTACTTTATCACGTTAAATTAGATTTATAGATATATTATACTTTTTAATTTATTTTTAATATGGTTCTTTTTTCATAGATTTCAATGTGTTTTTAATAGTACTTCAATATCCTTACTATCTTACTCGTTTACAGCCCCATCTCAGATTTTAGGAATTGTTAGTTTAATGGGTATTGGATTCTTTTCATTTATGATGTGTTCAAGTGTTCAAATTTATAGTATGTCGTTAGCTGACGACCATCCTAGAGCTAAGGGAACTGCAGTAGCACTTAATACGGCTGCATTACATCTTGGAATCGTAATTGGTTCATTTAGTGGCGGTATCATTATCCAGAAAATAGGCTTGCTGCATACGCCATGGGTAGGGTCAGTGATGGTAGGTATTGCATTAATTTTAGCTTTAAAAAATAGGCAACTTGACATGAGGTTATCAATTAATAAATCTACTATTAGAGGAATATAAAATGTTAGCACTACATTTTAGTCATTTTGGAAATGTTGAAGTAATAAAGTATACAGAGGTACCAAAGCCTAGTTTAAACCGTCATGGTGTTTTAATACGAACGAAGTTAAACGGCTAATAATTATCAAATAATAGTAAATCGTATTCAACATATAATTTACACTATAATATTGGTATAATAGAAACAGAAAAGGTATGACTCGGTGTGTGGATTAAGCAATACCACCTACATTCGTTCTGCAAATATAGGGAGTAAGGAAGGTTAAAATGAGCAACCAAGAAACTAAAACAGACGTTATCTTAATAGGTGCCGGAATCATGAGTGCTACTTTGGGAACAATGTTGAAAGAATTAAAACCGAAATGGAATATTAAAATTATTGAGAAGCTCGACAAAGCAGGTGAGGAAAGCTCTAACGAATGGAATAATGCAGGAACAGGACATGCTGCATTGTGCGAGCTTAACTATACTTCTGAAAAACCAGACGGCTCTATAGATATTAGCAAGGCGATCAATATTAATGAACAGTTTCAGCTTTCTATGCAGTTTTGGTCTTATCTTGTAAACAGGAAACTTATAAATAATCCGCAGGACTTTATCATGTCATTGCCTCATATGAGTATGGTACAAGGGGAAGATAATATAAAGTTTCTAAAAAAACGTTTTGAAGCGATGTCAAATAATCCACTATTTAAAGGAATGGAGTTTTCTGATGACCCAGCTAAATTGATGGAATGGATTCCGCTTATAATGGAAAACCGACCAGTAAATGAAGCTATTGCTGCAACAAAAATTGACTCTGGAACTGACGTCAACTTTGGCGCTTTAACCCGTATGTTACTTGACCACTTAAAGAATTCAAATGTTGATATAAAATACAAACATAGTGTTGAAAATATTAAACGTACTAGCGACGGCTCGTGGGAATTGAAAGTACGAAACGACAATAGTACCGTTGAACACCATACTGCGAAGTTCGTCTTTATAGGTGGCGGTGGAGGAAGCCTTCATTTACTGCAAAAATCTGGTATTCCTGAAGGGAAACATATTGGTGGATTCCCGGTAAGCGGCCTATTTTTAGTGTGTAACAACCCGGAAGTTGTAGAACAGCATCACGCAAAAGTATACGGTAAAGCTAAAGTTGGTGCTCCACCAATGTCTGTTCCACATCTAGACACTAGATTCATCAACAATAAAAAAACGTTGCTATTTGGACCGTTTGCTGGTTTCTCACCAAAGTTTTTAAAAACCGGTTCAATGTTTGATTTAGTAACTTCCATCAAACCCGATAATTTTGTAACTATGTTGGCAGCAGGTGCAAAAGAGATGTCATTGACAAAATACTTGATCCAACAAGTACTGTTATCGAAAGAAAAGCGCATTGAAGAGTTACGAGAGTTTATCCCGAACGCCAAACTCGAGGAGTGGGATTCAGTCGTAGCAGGTCAACGTGTCCAAGTTATCAAAGATACTGAGGCTAGCGGCAAAGGGACACTTCAATTTGGCACGGAAGTGATTACAGCTGCTGATGGCTCGATCGCTGCATTACTAGGCGCTTCCCCAGGTGCTTCTACTGCTGTTCACGTGATGCTCGAGATAATCAATAAATGCTTCCCTCAACATGTGGAAGAATGGGAACCGAAAATCAAAGAAATGATTCCTTCGTATGGTATGAAACTAATGGATAACCCTGAACTTCTACACGAAATCCATACTTCAACAGACCAAACGCTTGGTCTAAGTGAAATAGAGCCGGTATATGAACAAGAACAAGAACAAGAACAAGAACAAGAACAAGAACAAGAAAATGAACAAGAATTGCCTAAAGAAGTGAGTAAATAGAATTTCATTTCGAGAAAAAATCCGCAATTATAAGGTTGAGCAAACCTATTGAATAGTATAATTTACCGGATATTAGTACTGAATAGACATCAACTTCCTCCATTGTAGGTGGAAGTTGATGTTTTTTTGTAAGAAAGTATATAGAGTGCCAAGAACCCAGTGTTCATCGTGTTTT
>NZ_ALJG01000164.1 GCF_000286315.1 Paenisporosarcina sp. TG20
AACGGAAATCACTAGACTTAAATAGAAGGCTAACTTATAAAGGACCGGGCCGACTTTGCCCGGTATTTCTTATGTTCGGAATTTACATTCATTATCCTTTTTAATGTTTCCGTTTAAGGAATTAGCAGATACACAATTAATATTTTGTATCACTAAATCAAGCAAAAACGATGAACAAAGGAAGTGATAATTATTTGAATCTTGTTTTATAGGCATTTTAAAAGATTCCAATTCATAATAAAATTGTATGGTTAATGTACTACTCAAATTAACAGGTTAGACAAAAAAGAACCTGCAAATTTTTCCTTAGTACAGGTTATTTCACAGTTTAGACGTATCTTTAGAGTTAATTCTTTGTTAATCATGGCGAGGTCTAGCCCTATTTGGTAAAATGACGAGTGAAGATTGTTAGAGGAGGACCTCCCGTGAAGACTTATAAATGGATACGAGTGGTGATTGCTCTCATGCTCATGGTTTGCATGATTGCTCCACTAAATGCTCAAGCAGTAACAAATAAAAGAATTCAAGATGAAAGTATATATGATTTATTAGTTGATCGGTATTTTAATAAAACGATTGAAAATGATTTTGAAGTAGATACAAGAATACCTGATGCATTTGCAGGTGGAGATTTTATGGGTGTGGTCGAAAAACTAGATCATATTGAAAAAATGGGATTTACCTTAATTTCAATTGGCCCAATCTTCTCTACGGATTCATACGATGGTAAACGCGTTGTTGATTATAATACATTAGAACGTCATTTTGGAACGCAAGAAGAATTCAATACATTAATAAACACAGCCCATGAAAAGAACATTGGTGTCATCACTGATTTTCCAATTCAAAATGTTAGCTCCGAACATGTATTCACAACAGATGAAGACAAAGCCTCTTGGGTCATCGACAACGCTGATGGAACAGTGTCGTGGGATTTGACTAATGAAGATGCACAACAAGCTATTCTTGATGCAGCTTTAACATTTATACAAGAATATAATGTAGATGGACTGCGCCTCACAGCAATTGAAGGAATTGACACAGAATTTTTAAATTTAATATCTGAAACGCTTAAACAAGAAAAAGAAGACTTATATGTGTTAAGTGGTGAACCAAGTGAAGCAAATTTCGATGCACAGATTTTGAGCGAGAAAGAAGAAATGTATCGTAATGCCTTTAAAAACGTAGACATGAAAACATCTCAAATAGCTGGAAAAACTGCTGGACCACCTTTCATTCAACAAATTGATTCAATCAATAGTAAACGTTTTACTGCTGACGCGGCAGAAGAAAATATGTTTCCACCTACACGATGGAAAATGGCAATGGCTACTTTATTGTCAATTCCAGGGGTTCCATCAATGACTTACGGTTCTGAAATCGCAGTCAATGGGGAACACCCTCCTGAATCTCATCCTATTTTAAACTTGAAAACAGATGAAAAATTAATTGAATTTATCGGTGATATTCAACTTCTTCGAAATAAGTCCTCTGCACTTCGAACTGGGACGATGGAAATGTTGCATAATGAAGCAGGATTTATGATTTATAAACGTTCTAATGATGATGAAACATGGATTGTTGTAATCAACAACACAAGTGGGACCCAAACCTTCAATTTAGATAGAGAAGTTATCGGAGATAATAAAGAGCTTAGAGGGTTATTTGAAAATGATATATTAAGACAAAAAGATAGTGGGAATTATCATCTTGTAGTTGATAGAGAAATTGCAGAATTTTATATAGTTAATGATAATAAAGGGTTTAATAAGTTATATATCGCCGCTCTTGCTGTCGCTTATCTGTTATTTTTAAGTTTTCTCTATATCGTTTGGCGTAGAAAAGGAAAACATCGAAAAAGTACCATAGAAAAGAAAACAAAATAAAAATCGTTTGAGACAACTATAGTCTCAAACGATTTTATTTTGCTCGATAACCAGCCATGTTCACCGGATCTTTTGGTGATGAATAGGGAGGGGCATAGGCAAGTTCAAGTGCTTGTAAATCATCCATTGTCAGACCAGCATAAATAGCGGTCGCTATAACATCAATGCGTTTATCTATACCTTTTGCTCCAATAACTTGTGCACCTAAAATTTTACGAGTGAATGAATCATAATGGATCTTCATGAAAATCTCAGCACTATCTGGATAATAACCTGAATTTGATTTACTTGTTTGAGTAACAGTGGAATAGTTCATTTTGCTCTCATCTAAGACGCGCTTACTTAAGCCAGTTAGTGCAACTGAAAGATTAAACACTTTACTAATTGAGGTTCCAAGCAATCCTTTGAATAAAACCTCAACTCCAGTGATATGTTTCGCAACAATGTAAGCTTGTCGATGAGCTGGCCAAGCTAAAGGAACACGTTTTGGGTCTCCAGTAATAAAGTCTACGCTCTCTGCAGCGTCACCTATCGCATAAATAGAGGGATCATTCGTTTGCAAAAATTCATTCGTCACAATCCCTCGTGTTTCCCCAATGGATAATTGTGCATTTTCAGCTAGTTCTGTGCTAGGAGCTACACCAATACTCATTAAAATGAAATCTGCTTGTAATTTTTCGCCTGAGTCAAGTTCTATGTCTCGACCTTCGACTTTGGTAATAAAATTATCTTTATAAATACGGATGTTATGGTCATGCAATTCTTTCTCAACTAGTTCAGAGCTGTCGACATCTAGAATGTTCATAATTTGTGGAGACTTTTCGACTATCGATAATTTCAAACCAAGTTTATCAAGATTTTCTGCCATCTCAAGACCAATGAATCCTGCGCCAACAATGACACAACTTTGAGGTTTTTCAGTTCTAATATAATGAATAATTTTTTTCATATCGTTTAAGTTTCGTAATGTGAACATGGTGGTGCTATCTAAGCCAGGTGTTTTAGGAACAATCGGCGAGCCCCCAAGTGATAAAATTAGAAAATCATAAGATTCTTTAAAGGACTCCTGTGTTTCTAAGTTTAAAACTTCAACAAACTTTAACTTTCGATTGATTTTGGTCACGCGGTGTTTTAATCGAACATCAATGTCTCGTTCACTTTTAAAGTCTTCTGGTGTCGCTGAAATTAACCGAGTTACATCTGGAATATCCCCTCCAATAGCATAAGGCATTCCGCATGCTGCGTAAGACATTGTGTCATCTAGATCAAATATGATAATCTCTGCATCTTTATCATAAAAACGTATTTGGGCTGCGGCAGTTGCTCCTCCAGCAACCGCTCCAACAATTACGATTTTTTTCATCTCCACACTCTCCATTTCCTATGGTTGTGTTTGATTCAAAAAGAACACACCAAGAGTTCCAGGTCCAGTATGTGCACCAATTACTGAGCCTATCATCTGTATTTCAATGTTCTTTGGATGGAACCTTTCTTCGATCAATGATTGCATTTCAAGGGCAAATGTCTCGTCATCTCCATGACAAATTGCAATCATTTGTTCATGAAGTCGTTCACCGCGTTCTTCCATAATTTCAATAATGCGTTTCATTAGTTTTTTACGGCCTCTTAATTTTTCAATGGGTATAAGCTTCCCGTTTTCAACTTGAATGAGAGGCTTAATATTTAGTAACCCACCAATAATTGCACTAGCCTTCGATACCCGGCCGCCACGTGCTAAATAATCTAAATCCTCAACCGTAAACAAATGCTCCATGTGTTGAGCTTTAAACTTAATGGTTTCCACTATGCTTTCTAACGATTCATTTGCCTTCATAAGACGTACTGCTTCTTGTACAAGTAATCCAGCCCCAAGAGAAGCACATTTCGAGTCAATAATTGTTAAGTTTAAATCAGGATAGTCTTCTTTTACTTGATCGCGAATCATGACTGCAGTATTGTGTGTTCCAGATAGTTCGGATGAGAAAGCAATATATAAACCATCTTCTCCTGACTTAGCAAGCTCTTCAAAAAGAATTAAAAATTGATCGGGTGAAACTTGAGATGTTTTAGGTTGTTTACCTTGTCTAATTTTATTGAGTACTTGTATGGATTCAATACTAGTGATATCCAAGTATTCTGTTTCATCAATATGAACACGTAAAGGAATTAATGTTACTGGGTTTGTATCGTAATAAGATTTCGGTAAGTCACAAGCACTATCAGCAAATATTTTCATTTTAATCCCCCCGAATTAATTGTTGTTTATAAGTTTAAGCGTTCTTGTAGAAAATGTGCAATTCCATCTTCGTTATTTGAAGCTGTCAGTTCATTGGCAATATTTTTTAGTGGGTCAATTGCATTTCCCATTGCAACACCTGTTCCAGCGTATTCAATCATTTCTAAATCGTTATCTTCATCACCAAACGCAATAATTCGTTGTTGTGGAATATTTAAGTATTTCGCAACGTGTGAAAGACCAACGGCTTTATTGAGCCCACTACGTACAATTTCTATTACATGCCAAGGTGCGCCCCACCGTCTATGATCAATCACTTCAGCATGTACATCGTGTAGATGTTGTCGAATAGCAGAAACTTCATGTTCCTCTGCATGTATAAGTAAACTTGTTGGATCAGCTTTTAAATAATTACGAATGTCTCCGGTGGTTACATTGGGTTTTCCAAAACTGAAGATATCGAGTAATTTTTCATCATGATAGTGTAAATATACGTCATCTTTTACTTCTGCAACAATATTGAAGAATTTATAATCATGGACAGCATCAATGACTTCTTTCACTATTTCAAGTTTAATGGGTTCATGAATGGGCTTCCATGTTTGATCAGTTGGATGATGTACAAATGCTCCATTAAAATTAACAATTGGAGTTTGCATTTTTAATTGTTGATAGTAAACTTCACTAGCACGGTAAGGTCTACCAGTGGCAATCATAATTTCATGACCTTGCTCTCGCGCTTTAAATAGAGTATGTAAAGTCTTTTCGGAAATGATTTTTTCATCAGTTAATAAGGTACCATCTAAATCTAAAACGATTAAATGAGGTTCCATTGTTTAAAACTCCTTTCCTTATAGAGTAAATTGTAGCGTTATCAACAACCTTTAGTCAAAAAAGAGGGTTAAATTTTTGAATTTTGTCAAATATTTTGCTAGTATAATGAAATCTAGATGCAAAGGAAGTGTGACCTTGATTGTAGAAAATGAACGATGGGGACATATTCCACTACTACATGTATTCAGAGAATCGGAAAGAGAAAGACAGGTCCCAGTCGTAATTTTTCTCCACGGTTTCACTAGTGCAAAAGAACATAATCTTCATTATGCGTACCAATTAGCTGAAAAAGGGTTACGTGTTTTATTACCTGATGCCCATTTACATGGTGAACGACAAGAATCCCTCGATGAAGTGGAAATGTCATTACGCTTTTGGGATATCGTTTTAACATCTATTGAAGAAGTAACTATATTGCGGAATGAATTGACTACAAAGAATTTAATTAATGAACAAACCAAGATTGGACTAGGTGGGACTTCAATGGGTGGTATTGAAACGCTAGGTTGTTTAAATGTTTACCCTTGGATTGACTCAGCGATTGTTATGATGGGTTCACCTAGTTATGTAAACTTGGCAAAAGCCCAAATGACTCAATATGAAGCACGTGGTTTTGACCTTGCAATCACAGATGTTGAAAGGAAGGAAATGTTAGAAACATTAAGGAAGTTTGACATCACATTAAATCCTCGCGCATTAAATGGTCGTCCTGTTTTCTTTTGGCATGGGGTACAAGATACTGTTGTTCCTTATGAACCAACCTTTAACTATTTTAACGCTTTGAAAAAATTGTATGTACACGAACCACAACGTTTTCAGTTTATGACAGATAAAACAGCAAGTCATGCCGTTACAAGAAAAGGAATGCTGACAGCAACCGATTTTGTTGCACACTATTTGTCTGTATAGGTTTCATTTGTTATGATAAAGATAAAGTTACTTAGAAAGGGGTATGAATATGGATCAAGATATGCGCGATAGCATGATGGGTGCATTAGAAAATGTTATCGATCCAGAGTTAGGTATTGATATTGTAAACCTCGGCCTTGTCTATGATGTAGAATTAACAGAAGATGGTTTTGGAGTAGTAACAATGACCTTAACATCACTTGGTTGCCCAATGGGACCAATGATTGTAGATATGGTTAAAACTTCTTTATACGAATTACCAGAAGTCAAAGAAGTCGATGTTAAGATTGTTTGGACACCTGGTTGGTCAAAAGATAATATGTCGCGTTATGCGAAAATGGCTCTCGGAGTCAGATAAAATATATTAAATTATCGCCCCACTTACTGTATGAAAAACCAGTAAGTGGGCCTTTTTTGCTATATATGAAATCACCATATTGTCTTTTTGTCTACAAGTATTTTCATACAAAAGTATATAAATTTAGTAAGCCATGAATCCCGTCTTCCCGGTATTTTAAGGAGTAGTTTCTAGTATGA
>NZ_ALJG01000165.1 GCF_000286315.1 Paenisporosarcina sp. TG20
TTGTTGGGGTGCGAAACTTAAGTTAATTAATATTTTCCCACTATTTATACTAATTCGTTTGAGTAGATAGTAGCTTACTTATCCCTTAATGAGCGCGTCAAATTAGCGATTAGAAGAAACTTATACCAGATTCAAGAAGATGGAAATTAATAGTATTTCAAAAACTTTTCTTGAAAATGGGATTGCCATTCGAAAAAAATTTATACTCTCTTATATTCAAAAAGACGGCATTAAATTCTAAAAACTGAATTTAATGCCGTCTTTATTTTATGATGTCAATAAAGGAGTACCCTTTTAATCAATCAATATCTAGTTGTTGCACTTGAAATAAATTGTAATAAATACCTTTTAAGTTAATTAACTCTTCATGTGTTCCTTGTTCTTTAAGTGTACCATGATCAATAACAAAGATTTGATTGGCATGAGTAATTGTCGAGAGACGATGTGCCACAATGATTGTTGTTCGATTATGCGCTAAACGTTCTAACGAGTCTTGTATTAAAGATTCACTCTCTAAATCAAGAGCAGAAGTTGCTTCATCCAATACTAAGACCGGAGGATTTTTCAGAAAAACTCGGGCTATTGCAACACGCTGCTTTTGACCACCAGAAAGTTTAACACCACGTTCCCCTACTTTCGTGTCAAAACCTTCAGGAAGCGAAATTATAAAGTCATATGCATTTGCTGCTTTTGCTGCTTCAAATACTTCTTCATCTGTCGCATCTGGTCTGCCCATCAATATATTTTCTTTAACGCTATCACTAAATAATATATTATCTTGTAATACTATTCCAATTTGTTCACGTAGTGATTCAATTGTCACATCTCTAATGTCTATGTCATCAATTTTAACTGCTCCGCTCGTTGCATCATAAAAACGAGGAATCATACTTATGATGGTTGATTTCCCTCCACCGCTCATTCCTACAAAAGCAACCGTTTGACCTGGTTCAACTGTAAAGTTCATTTTATCTAGTACTAAGTTATTTTCTTCTTCGTATTTAAATGAAACATTATCGAATTGAAGTTTTCCTTTAATTACTGGCATATTTTTGGCATTCGTTGCATCTTCAACATCATATTTCTCGTCCATTAATTCAAATACTCGGTCCATCGATGCAAAGGCTTGCGTCAAGGTAGTTGAAGAGTTAACTAAACGTCTCAATGGGTTATAGAGTCTTTCAATATACGCAATAAACGCGACCATCGTTCCGACTGATATATTTTCATGGATAACTTGATAGCCCGCATACGCAATAACCAATAATGGCGCTACATCTGTTATTGTGTTTACAATAGCAAAAGCTTTCGCATTCCACTTGGTATGGTCAATTGCTTTTTCTAAAAATTCATCATTCTCTTTATCAAAAATTTTCTGTTCATGTTTTTCTAATGTAAAGCTTTTAATTATGCTAATCCCTTGTATACGTTCATGCAAATAACCTTGAACACTAGCAAGGGCTTGTGATCTCTTTCGAGTTAAATCTCTTAATCGTCCAAAGAAATATTTCACACTAAATGCATAAAACGGGAATGCGAGAAGTGTTACTAAGGTCAGTGGAATATCCATGGTAAGCATAATTGCAATAGCAATCAAAATAGTCGCTAAATCTAGCCATAAATTCATTAACCCAATCATGACAAAGTTTTTTGTTTGTTCCACGTCGTTTATTACACGGGAAATGACTTCCCCAACTCTTGAATTTGAATAAAAACGCAAACTTAAACGTTGCAAGTGGGCGAATAACTCTTGGCGTATGTCATATAATATTTTGTTGCTGACTAGTTGAGCATAATATTGACGGTAGTATTCAATCGGTGGTCTAACAATGAAAAACACGATTGCTGTTCCACCTAACCAATAAAATAACTGTGTAGTCTTTTCACCATTAGTTAATGTATCGACATTAATTATGTCGTCTATGACGATTTTAATTAATATTGGAATGAATAATGGAATGGCAAATTTTACAATTCCAATAACAACCGTGAATACAATTTGCCATGTATAGGGTTTAACAAATTTCATATATCTCTTTGAACTACTCATTCGTTCACATCTCTTCCTGCTAATAAAATAACTAAACAGGCCATTCAGTCCCATATTAGTGCTGGTAACAATAACTCAACACTTTAATCGGTACAAGCCTGTGTAGCAACCTATAATAAATACTTTCTAATTTTTAAAATTTTAAAAAGCCTGTTAAATTCAACAGGCCTCATTTTACTCGCGAATTCTAAGTTGAAATAGATAACGGTTTGTCCACACTTCAATAAAATCCGACGCAAATGGTCCTTTACGTTGCTTAATCCAACTAATTAGTTTTTCCACATTGCGATGTAAAATCGCATCTATAGCATCGGGGTAATTCATCTGTTTTTTATGATCTTCAAATTCGTCTTCATCCAAAATCGTATAGGTCATGTCCGGAAAGACTTTTACATCTAAATCATAATCAATGTATTTTAAAGATTTATTGTCATAGATGAACGGTGAACTAATATTACAATAATAGTAAACACCATCTTCACGCAACATACAAATGATGTTAAACCAATGCTCAGCATGAAAATAACATATAGATGGTTCTCGTGTTAACCAAGTACGTCCGTCAGACTCTGTAACAAGAGTTCTTTCGTTCGCGCCAATGACAATATTCCTTGTTCCTTTCAGAATCATTGTTTCTTGCCAGACGCGGTGGATTTTGCCATTATGTTTGTAACTATGAATTTGAATAGTTTCTCCTTCTGTTGGTACTGACACGTATAAGCCCACCTTTTCGTCAAAGCGCAATATATGTATAAAATTTCACTTTATGTTACTCATTATAAACTACTGTATCATAAAAATCAGCGAAGGCACAAAGCCTTCGCTGATTCATAATGATTATTAAATTATTTTATTGCTTTTTTTAGCGATTAGATTGTGGTCCTGAAGCATTATTTTTCTTTTGAGCTGATTTTTGATTTTGCTTAACTACTTGATTTACATCAGTTTCAGATCCGAATTCTGCTTGAGAATTGAATGCTTGTGATCCATTGCGACGGTTAGCTTGCGCAGATGGAGCATTGTTTTGAGCTGATTGTTGGTTTTGTTGAATTACTTCATTTACGTTTGTTTCCGAACCAAATTCTGCACGTGCATTACCTTGTGCTGAAGCACTTGCTTTATTAGCTGCAGATTGTTGATTTTGATTTCTTACTTTATTAGCGTTAGTCGGCATATTACTATCATTATTGTTTGCCATGAGTTTTTCACCTCCATGACTAATAATGTGTGCAGATAGCGAAATAATATACTTTATTTATAAAATTACATGACAATTGAACGTCCACCATCGACAATAATTGTCTGACCACGAATCATATCTGAATCATCAGAAATTAAAAACATTGCGGTTTTGACCATATCATCAATTTCAACCATTCGACCAGCTGGTGTTTTTTTTCTAGCATCATCTAGTAGTTCTTCTCTATTAGGAAAGTGTTTCAATGCATCCGTATCAAGTGCTCCACCAGAAACTGTATTTACAGCTATTCCTTTTGCTGCAAGTTCAACTGCTAAGTAACGCGTAATTGATTCAATGGCCGCTTTAGACACACCAACAGTAGTATAATTTTCTAAATAGCGAATAGATCCTAATGAACTAATTCCTAAAATTTTCCCGCCACGATCCATTAATTTTGCTGCTTCTTGTGATCCAAATAGCATTGCTTTTGCATTAATATTCATTGTCCAATCCCAGTGAGACTCTTCTAGCTCCATTACGGGCCTAAGAACTCCTGATGCGGCATTGCTAACAAAAACGTCCAAACGTCCAAACTCTTCACGAATTGTTTCAAACATTGCTTTTACCTTTTTAATATCTCCTACATTTGCACGAATAAGCAATGCTTTTTGACCAAGTGCTTCAATTTCCTCAACTGTTTCCAGTGCAGCTGTTTTACTACGTGCATAGTTTACTACAATATCATATCCATTTTTTGCAAGTTCAATCGCTATTGCTTTACCAAGTCCTCTGCTACTACCAGTGACAAGAGCTACTTTATTTGCTGTCATATTATTTTCCCCTTTCAATATATGCCTGCCATATCTTTAACATAGGGACAGGCATTGGTACTTCTTTTATTTCTTCTATTGTTAACCATTTACAATTTTCATACATACTTATTTCCTCTGCATGTCCTGCAAAACACTTCATCTCCCATGTTAAATGAGAAAAGACATGTTTAAAAGTACCTAACTCAATTTCTTTTGAGAAGTTTATTCCATAACGATCTTGCAATAATGAAAAAGAATCTATATTTTTATCTACATGTTCAATCATTGGGAATTGATACATGTTCGCTAAAAGTCCAGATTCAGCTCTTTTTTCCATGAGAATTTGTTTTTTGTCATTTTGGGTAACATAAACATCATAGATCAGTGCTTTCGTTTTTTTATTTTTCGTTTTTACCGGTAATCTATTTTCTTCACCTGCATAAAAAGCGGAACAATTATCACGAACTGGACATAATAAACATTTAGGTGATGTTGGTGTACAAATAACTGCTCCTAATTCCATCAAACCTTGATTGAAAGAAGAAGGATCTTGTGGATCTATAATTTCACTAACTGCTTGTTCAAAAATCTTTTTCGTTTTTGGTAAAGCAATATCTTCTTTAATCAGGAGAACACGCGATAAAACACGCATTACGTTACCGTCTACAGCATGTTCTGGTTTACCGTATGCAATACTTAAAATAGCGCCTGCTGTATAAGGCCCTATTCCTTTTAATGATAAAATTTCATTCCTGGTTTTTGGGACAATGGAGTTATAATTCTCAACTACTTCTCTAACACCTGCTTGTAGATTTCTTACACGAGAATAATAGCCAAGCCCTTCCCATTGTTTTAATAATTTTTCTTCGTCTGCAGTTGCTAAGTCATTCATTGTGGGGAATACTTTAATGAAACGATTATAATATGGTATAACTGTATCTACCCTTGTTTGTTGAAGCATGATTTCAGAAACCCATATTTTGTAGGGATCGGATGTTTCCCTCCAAGGTAGATTTCGCTTTTCTTCTAAGTACCATTTAATTAACGATTTGCGAAATGTATTTTTATTGAAAACAATCATGTTTTACACCTACATTCTGTTGATTACTAGACGAACATTTCGGGTATACAAAATTATAGATAGAAACAAATTAAGAAGTCTAACCCGTTGTAATTTTATCCAAAGTATTTTAAAATGAACAAAATTTATTCGGACAGTTTCCGTTCAAAGGATTTGATAATGTTGGATACAGGTACTCATATTGTGATGGGAATTGCATTAGGTGGTCTAGCCTTAATAGATCCAGTTGTTGCTGATAATCCAGTCACAGCAACTGCTGTTGTAGCGGGAGTGATTGTTGGATCTCTTTCTCCTGACGTGGATACAGTGTTAAAATTACGCAATAACGCCGTATATATTCGGCACCACCGTGGCATTACACACTCAATTCCAGCTGTATTACTATGGCCGTTAGCTATAACAGGCCTCATTCACCTAATAATACCAGAAGCAAACTTACTTCATTTATGGTTATGGACTTTTTTGGCTGTTTTTTTACATGTGTTTGTCGATATATTCAATTCATATGGAACCCAAGCTCTTCGTCCATTTTCTTCAAAATGGGTAGCTCTTGGTGTTATAAATACATTTGACCCGACTATTTTTGGATTGCACGTGGTCGCCTTATTATTTTGGGCTTTCGGAGCAGACCCAGTGATTACAATGCTAATACTATATAGCATTATTTTCTTATATTATTTATTGAGATTCGCTATTCTAAAGGCCGTCAGACATGCGGTTAAAAATACGTTTCCAAATTCAGAAGAGATTATCTTGGCACCTACAATTCGGTTTTTTCAATGGCGAGTTGCAGTACTTACAAAAACACATCACTTTGTAGGAAGAGCTTATGGACGTTCTATCAATATTTATGATAAGTTTGACCGCAAAACGATTCCAGATTCACCTCTGATTAAAGCAGCATTAAAAGATAAAAATTTACAAGCTTTTATTTCATTTTCACCAATTTATCGTTGGGAAATTACTAAGCATGAACACGTTCATGAGGTTCGTTTGATCGACTTGCGCTATCGAAGTAACGATTATTATCCATTCGTTGCAGTTGTCCATTTAAATGAAAACTTAGAGATACTCAACTCTTACACAGGTTGGATTTTCAGTGAAGACAAACTTCATAAAAAATTAGATTTTTTATCTTAAACATGTTAATAATATTAGGCTAAGTAAACCGGGCAAAGTACGCCCGGTCCTTTAAAAAAGGATAAACCTACTGCACTATAACCTGTAGAATAAGACAGCCTTCTATTGAGATCTTGTGATTTCCGGTATGATTTCCGTTACA
>NZ_ALJG01000166.1 GCF_000286315.1 Paenisporosarcina sp. TG20
AACGGAAATCACTAGACTTAAATAGAAGGCTGTCTTATTCTAAAGGTTATAGTGCAGTAGGTTTGTGCTTTCTGAAAGGACCGGGAGCACTTTGCACGGTTTTTCTTATTTTTGCTGAAAACGTTGTCACTTCTATATAGATTAGAAGTTAACAAAAATAACAATGCAAGCGGAACTATGTAATCGGAATTCCTATTTATCATAGTCTTGAGTTTGCAAACTATGAGATTCTACTAGTCGAATAGATTAAAACGCCAGTTAAATGGCAACTCTATATCTAATAGCGAAAAGGGGTAAGGGAGTGGCGGATTTAACCATGACAAGGCTGCATGAAGGTATGGTTATACTCTATGCAATCAGTCTTGTATTTTACTTCACAAATTACTTAGAGAAAGATTCAAAAGCTCACCGCATTGCATTTTGGCTACTAAGCACTGTGTGGCTACTGCAAACGGTATTTTTAATCTTATATATTGTTGAAACAAAACGATTTCCGATTTTGACGTTATTTGAAGGGATTTATTTTTATGCATGGTTATTGATTACATTATCTATCGTGCTCCACCATACATATCGCGTGATGGTACCAGTATTTTTCTTGAATTTAATTGGTTTTATTTTTATGACTATTCATACATTTGCACCTGTTCAAATTGAACGGTCACCCGTCGGGGAAGCACTCGTTTCAGAGTTGTTATTTATTCATGTGACGTTTGCAATATTATCGTATGTCGCATTCTCGTTATCTTTTGTTTTTTCAGCGTTATATCATATTTTGTATCGATTATTAAAGAGAAAAAGATGGACTAAACAATTTAGTGAACTACCCTCTCTTGGACAAACAGAGAAGGGCATGACGGTATCAATCGCCACAGGTGTCCCGTTTTTACTTATAAGCCTAATTCTTGGACTTCAATGGGCTTATGTAACCCTCAATGAATTTTCCCTCATTGATGTAAAAATTATAGGATCATTTATCCTGTTGTTTGTATATGGTTATTTATTATATCGACGCAAAAAAGGAACTTTATATGGACTTAGCTATGCTTGGGGTCATGTTTATGCTTTCCTGTTAGTATTAATCAATTTCTTCTTAGGAAGTCGATTATCTGATTTTCATTTTTGGTATTAAATTAATAAAGGTTCAAAAGAAACTTTTTGAACTTCATCTAAGAAAGGTTGTTGAATATGAGAAAAATTATTGTAGGCTCTAGAAGAAGTAAATTAGCACTAACACAAACGAATTGGTTCATTGACCAAATGAAACAAGCGGGAGCACCATTTGAGTTTGAAATTAAAGAAATTGTGACAAAAGGTGATGAAATCGTTAACGTTCAACTTTCTAAAGTAGGAGGCAAAGGATTGTTTGTTAAAGAGATTGAACAAGCTCTTTTTAACAAAGAAATTGATTTTGCTGTTCATAGTATGAAAGACATGCCTTCAGAATTACCAAAAGGGTTAGTCATAGGGTGTATTCCTCCTCGTGAAGATCCACGGGATGCTTTCATCTCAACCGATCATGTAAAATTTATGGACCTACCAGTTGGTGCAGTGGTCGGTACAAGTAGTCTACGCCGCTCGGCTCAACTTTTATTACTACGTCCAGACATTGAAGTTAACTGGATTCGTGGGAATGTCGATACACGGTTAGCAAAACTCGAAACGGATCAATTTGATGCGATCATTTTAGCAGCAGCTGGATTGAAACGTCTTGGTTGGAGTGACGATGTGGTAACGGAATATTTATCACCGGAAGAGTGCTTACCTGCGGTCGGTCAAGGTGCTTTAGCCATTGAGTGTCGTGTAGATGACGAAGAGTTATTAGCAGAAATGGCAAAATTAACTCATGAAGATACATGGAACGCTGTGCATGCAGAACGTGCATTCTTACACGCGATGGATGGTGGATGTCAAGTTCCTATCGCTGGTTATGCGACAATCGAAAAAGGTCAAGTTGAATTTACCGGGCTAGTCATTTCACCTGATGCTCAACAAGTATTTAAACACTCTTCTTCAAATGTTCAAGCTGTAACAGCAGGTCTAGAAGTGGCTAAGACTTTAAGTGAACAAGGCGCTTATGATCTGATCCAACAAGTAAGAGCCGAATTAGATGTCTAAAAACATTGATTTGCAAGGACAAACAATTGTCTTTACAGGTCAACCAAAGTCAGATGAGGCGTTTCGTGAGGTAGAAAGACTGGGAGGCAAAGTGGAAGTTTTTCCTCTCATAAGTACTCGAGAAGATACACACCAAGACGAAGACTTTATAAAAAAGGTTTCCGCATATGATTGGTTGATATTCACTAGCCAAAACGCTGTATTCGCGTTTAAACAAAAACTGACAAGAAACGAAATTTCAGCTGATAGCTTTACATGTAAAATTGCTGCGGTTGGAAGTAGAACGGCACAAGCGTTAGAAGAAATTGGATTCAGAGTGGCGTTCATCCCCACTACTTATAGTGCAACTGATTTTGTTCAACAGTTTCCAAAGGTCACAAGCCAATCAGAATCCTGCCTATTTCTAAGGGGTTCTTTAGCAAAGGCAACGATAAAAGAAGGTTTAACCCAACAAGTCGATGAATGGACCGTGTATGAAACACATCCGAATATGGACAATGTGAAAAGGTTATTAGCTTATTTAATGCAAAATCCGAATTCTACAGTTGCGTTTGCAAGTCCTTCTTCAGTAGATATTTTTGCAAGTTATATTGCCCCAACAACTGGATGGACTCAAATCAAAATAGCGGCTATTGGTCAAGTAACAGCGGCTGAAGTAGAAAGCTATGGGGCGCATGTTCATGTACAATCTAAAATATATACATGGTTCGGGCTCGTTCAAGAAATTGCTTATAGAAAGGATGATTTATCTAAATGACAGAACTTCAATTCAACAGACATCGCCGCTTGCGAAATAGTGAAACTTTACGTTCAATGGTACGCGAAACTAAATTACATACAGAGGATTTAATCTATCCACTCTTCGTTGCCGAAGGGGAGAATATTAAACATCCCATCTCTTCAATGCCCGGTGTGTTCCAACTGTCCCTAGATCACTTAGGGAAGGAAGTGGACGAAATCGTATCACTAGGAATTCCTTCGATTATTTTATTTGGAATTCCACTCGAAAAAGACGCTGAAGGAACACAAGCTTATCATGATCATGGCATCGTTCAAGAAGCCATTCGTTTTGTTAAGAACCGTCACCCTGAACTAATTGTCATAGCAGACACATGCCTATGCGAATATACAGATCATGGTCATTGTGGGGTTATTGAAAATGGTCAAGTTTTAAATGATCCAACACTTAATTTACTAGCAGCTGCAGCCGTTGCGCAAGCGAAAGCAGGAGCGGATATTATTGCCCCTTCAAACATGATGGATGGATTTGTTACAGCGATTCGTTACGGATTAGATCAAGCTGGATTTTCACATCTACCGATTATGTCTTATGCGGTAAAATTCGCATCTGCGTACTACGGGCCATTCCGCGAAGCAGCAAATAGTGCTCCACAATTTGGCGATCGAAAAACGTATCAAATGGATTACGCTAATCGTAGTGAAGCAATGCGTGAAGCAGCGTCTGACGTTGAAGAAGGTGCAGATTTCCTTATTGTGAAACCTGCTTTATCTTATTTAGATATTGTACGTGACGTGAAAAACAACTTTGATTTACCAGTAGTTGCTTACAATGTAAGTGGAGAGTATGCCATGGTAAAAGCGGCAGCTCAAAATGGCTGGGTTGATGAGAAGAAAATTGTAATTGAAACGTTAACAAGCATGAAACGAGCAGGAGCCGATTTAATTATTACGTATCACGCGAAAGACGTGTCACGTTGGTTGGGGGAAAAATAATGGAACGTTCTTACGAAAAATCAAAACAAGCGTTTAGTGAAGCTGTAAAATTAATGCCAGGTGGTGTAAATAGTCCTGTCCGTGCATTTAAATCAGTCGATATGGATCCTATTTTCATGGAAAGTGGAAAGGGCGCAACAATTACAGATATTGACGGTAATGAGTACATCGATTATGTCTTATCATGGGGACCACTTATATTGGGTCATGCTCATCCAGACGTCGTGTCAGCTATTCAAAAAGTTGCACAATCAGGCACGAGTTTTGGTGCACCTACCGTTATTGAAAATGATTTAGCTAAACTAGTCATGGAGCGCGTTCCTTCAATTGAAATGGTTCGAATGGTGTCCTCTGGAACAGAAGCAACTATGAGTGCATTACGTGCAGCTCGTGGGTTCACAGGACGCGATAAAATCTTGAAGTTTGAAGGCTGTTATCATGGACATGGGGATAGCTTGCTAATAAAAGCGGGTTCAGGTGTCGCTACGCTAGGATTACCAGATAGCCCTGGTGTTCCTGAAGCGGTAGCAAAGAATACAATCACCGTAGCTTATAATGACTTAGAGAGCGTTCGTGCTGCATTTGAGAAATACGGGGAAGATTTAGCTGCTGTAATCGTTGAACCAGTTGCAGGAAACATGGGTGTAGTTGGACCCGAACCTGGATTTTTAGAAGGACTTCGTGATCTATCAACAGATTACGGAACCGTTCTTATATTTGATGAAGTAATGACAGGTTTCCGTGTTGGCTACAACTGCGCTCAAGGTTATTTTAATGTCACGCCAGATTTAACTTGTCTTGGCAAAGTAATTGGCGGTGGGCTCCCTGTTGGCGCATATGGTGGGAGGCTTGAAATCATGTCTCAAATCGCACCAAGTGGTCCAATTTATCAAGCAGGAACACTTTCAGGTAATCCACTTGCAATGACTGCTGGACTTGAAACATTGTCTCGTTTAACACCAGAAACGTATGACCATTTCAACAAATTAGCAGATCAATTAGAAGCTGGTTTCCGTGAAGCTGCAACTAAATATCACATTCCACATACAGTAAATCGTGCGGGATCAATGATTGGCTTCTTCTTTACGAATGAAAAAGTGACAAATTTTGATATCGCAAAAACGTCTGATTTACAGTTATTTGCCAAATTTTATCGTTTGATGGCCGATGAGGGGATTTTCCTTCCACCTTCACAATTTGAAGGCATGTTCTTATCAACTGCTCATACATCTGATGATATTGCAAAAACTGTACAAGCATTCCATAAAGTATTTGCTCAATTAACTTAATCTGAATGTCCTGGTACTCATACGAGTATTAGGACATTTTTGAGTGTTATCGTTTGCGACTTTTAGCAATTGAAAGAAGGTGAGTTCGAGTTGCGAAAGTCTTGGATAATTTTACGTACATTTGCGATTGCCGCTATCTCAGGTTGGTTGTTTGAGTGGATTGGTATTTATTTGCCATGGTTACTCGGTCCCATGCTGTCGTTACTGCTATTGAGACAATTTACAAAACTACAATTTGAATGGCCAAAATTATTGCGTCAAATCGGTTTAATATTTTTTGGAATTCAAATAGGTTCATCTTTTACGAAATCATCCGTTGAACTTATGTGGTTTGATTTTCCGTTAATGGTTTTCATGACGTTTACAATAGTGGGTGCAGCACTTCTTCTTAGCATCTTGTTTATGAAATTATCCGGTGAATCAATTGCTACAAGTATCCTAGGATCATTACCAGGTGGATTATCTCAAATGGTGCTACTAAGTGAAGAAGTGAAATCAGCAAATTCGACAGTCGTGATGTTAATGCAAATGTTTCGTATATTTGTGGTAATAACGATTGTCCCACTCTTAACCGCATGGATTCCAAAGGGAACCCACTTAAAAGATGTATCACTCACCGATTTGACGACATTTAACCTGACTCATTTTATAATTTTCATCATATTAGGCGTAGCCTTTTTTATTGGAATGAAAAAGGTTCATTTTCCAGTGCCAGAACTTTTGGCTCCTATATTATCAATGGCCATTGTTCAATTCATTACAAACCAGCCAGTTGTGGAAGTTCCTTCAATCGTGTTAATTCTTTCTCAAATATTTGTCGGCACACATTTAGGACTACAACTCGAAAAAGTACGGGATAAATTATCTTTGCGTATGTTTAGTGCTATCATCACGACTAATTTGGTGCTTATTGCTTTTTCTGCATTTATTGCTTATATCTTAACCGCCATACATCCAATCAACTCGTTTTTAGATTTCTTTATAAGTACTGCACCAGGAGGAATTGCCGAAATGTCTATTACAGCTTTAGAGACCGGAGCAGACTTATCGACCGTCACAAGTTTTCATTTATTCAGGATTTTCTTCATTTTATTAATTGCTGGTCCACTGTTAACCATGGCTTTAAAAAAGTGGTTAAAAGAGGATGTTGATTGAGTTAGCTTAAAATAGCTGAGGCCACTGAAAACCTAAACAATAGATTGGACTAAATATTGCCTGTATACACGCTTTAGCGTTTTGTGGATGCCTTCCGCGAGAAGTCAGGAAGATAAAGGAGTAGGTTCTAGTATGATA
>NZ_ALJG01000167.1 GCF_000286315.1 Paenisporosarcina sp. TG20
ATTTTAATGCAACGCTAGTGATGAATTAAAAAATGTCGACACTTATTATTGGATAGGAACTGACGGTTTAGGACGGGATATGTTCTCACGTTTGTGGTCAGGTACTCAAATTTCTTTGTTTATAGCCTTAGCAGCCGCTTTAATTGATATGGTTATTGGTGTTGTTTACGGGGGAGTATCTGCATATTATGGCGGTCGAGTAGACGACATAATGCAACGCATTGTTGAAATTTTGATAGGGATTCCAAACTTAGTCGTTGTTATCTTAATGATTTTGGTAATGGAACCAGGTATTTTGGCCATCATTATCGCAATCACCTTAACCGGTTGGATTGGGATGTCACGTATTGTACGAGGGCAAATTTTAAGATATAAAAATCAAGAGTTTGTATTAGCCGCACGTACGTTAGGTGCAAGTAATAACCGTATTATTGGAAAACATTTACTTCCTAATATTTTAGGGATTATTATTATAAATACAATGTTTACTATTCCAGGCGCTATTTTCTTTGAAGCTTTCCTAAGCTTTATTGGGCTTGGTTTACAAGCACCTGCAGCGTCACTTGGGACTTTAATAAATGATGGATACAAGCTAATAGAATATCAGCCACATATCCTGTTTTTCCCTGCATTTGTCTTGAGCGTATTAATGATTGCGTTTAACTTACTTGGTGATGGACTGCGTGATGCATTTGATCCTAAAATGAAAGACTAAAGGGGGGAAACGACAATGGAAAAAATATTAGAAGTAAAAGATCTTCAGCTATCCTTCCACACATTTGCAGGTGAAGTTCAAGCCATTCGAGGTGTAAACTTTGACTTGCTGAAAGGGGAAACGTTAGCGATTGTTGGTGAATCAGGTTCGGGGAAATCTGTAACAACAAAAGCAATTATGCGCCTTTTACCAGAATCAAGCTCGGAATTTAAAAGTGGAGAAATCTTATTTAACGGAAGAGATTTAACGAAACTATCAGATAGAGAGATGAGAAAGATTCGTGGGAAAGATATTTCAATGATTTTCCAAGACCCGATGACTTCTTTAAATCCAACAATGCCAATAGGAAAACAAATCACTGAACCATTGTTAAAACACCAAGGTGTTGGCAGGTCAGAAGCGAAAAAAATCGCCATTGATCTTCTTCGTATGGTTGGTATGCCTAAACCTGAATTACGTATCAAACAATATCCACATCAATTCTCTGGTGGTCAGCGTCAACGTATTGTAATTGCAATAGCACTAGCGTGTAACCCGAAAATATTGATTGCAGATGAGCCAACAACAGCACTAGATGTAACCATTCAAGCTCAGATACTAGAATTAATGAAAGACTTGCAGAAAAAAATAGATACTTCTATTATCTTTATTACTCACGATCTAGGTGTTGTAGCCAACGTTGCAGATCGTGTTGCAGTAATGTATGGTGGAAGAATAGTTGAAATGGGTACAGTAGATGAAGTATTCTACAACCCACAACATCCTTATACATGGGGACTACTTAGCTCCATGCCGTCACTTGATACTGATTCAAAATTATACGCCATTCCAGGTACTCCACCGGACTTGTTAAATCCTCCAAAAGGAGATGCCTTTGCACTACGTAGTGAATATGCACTTGCAATTGATCTGGAACAAGCACCGCCTGTATTTAAGATAAGTGATACACATTTTGCTTCAACATGGTTATTGCACCCAGACGCACCTCAAGTTGAGCCTCCGGCAACTATTATTGAACGTATGAAAAAGTTCCCGGGAAGTCGTTACTATGAAGGAGAGGCAAAATAATGGCTGAAAAGTTGCTTGAAATAAAAAACTTAAAACAATACTTCAACAAAGGTAAAGCCAATGAAGTTAGAGCAGTTGATGACATTAGTTTCGATATTTATAAAGGTGAAACGCTCGGATTAGTTGGTGAGTCTGGTTGTGGTAAGTCAACAACTGGCCGTTCAATTATCCGACTTTACAATGCAACAGCTGGCGATGTAATTTTTGATGGTATAAATGTACACGGGAAAAAATCAAAATCCGAATTAAAAATATTTAACCGTAAAATGCAGATGATTTTCCAAGATCCTTATGCATCCTTGAATCCAAGGATGAAAGTAATGGATATAATTGCAGAAGGTTTAGATATTCATGCATTAACAAAAACAGCTAAAGAGCGTAAAGATCGTGTACATGAACTTTTAGAGACTGTTGGTCTTAGTAAAGAACATGCAAATCGTTATCCACATGAATTCTCTGGTGGACAACGACAACGTCTTGGAATTGCACGTGCACTTGCAGTGGATCCAGAATTTATTATTGCGGATGAGCCTATTTCTGCACTTGACGTATCTATTCAAGCACAAGTTGTTAACTTATTAAAAGAGTTGCAAGAAGAAAAAGGCTTAACGTACTTGTTCATCGCTCATGATTTATCAATGGTTAAATATATTTCTGACCGTATCGGTGTTATGTTCTTCGGTAAACTGGTAGAACTTGCACCTGCAGAAGAACTATACAAAAATCCATTACACCCATATACACAGTCACTTTTATCGGCAATACCACTTCCAGATCCAAACTATGAGCGTACACGTGTACGTAAATCGTATGACCCTGCTTCTCATAACTATCAAGACGGAGAAGAAATTGCAATGCGTGAAGTGAATCCTGGTCACTTTGTATTTTGTTCTGAACGTGAATTCAAATCGTTAAAATAAATACTAGATAATTTGAAATGAGTCATTCCTTTTACAGGGATGACTCATTTCATTATATTAATTAAATTTTAGTCTATTAAAATATATGTTTACTTGGTAAAATAGATAATATAGAAAGGAAGTAAATCATATGACAATTAAGAATATATTAGGAATAAGTGCTTTAGTGGCAACATTAATCCTACCAGCCACATCTACGCTTGCAAACGAAATTAAGACTGTAGAAGAATTTACGGAACGTACATATGGATTTACTGCTGTTGATGAAGAATTGGTAGCAAGTTCTTCGTTGTTTCTCTTTCAATCAGGATTAACTTTTACATATCCAGATGCCGTTCGAGGTGTCTACGTAACTGGCCATTCGGCTGGTGGTGGACGTTTTAATGACTTAATCAACTTAATGGATAATACTGAATTAAATGCAATGGTTATTGATATAAAAGATGATTTTGGTGATTTAACTTATGTGCCTGAGGATGATTCTCCAATTAAGTCTTTAGATATTGGAAATCCTTATATGAGAGACCCACAAGCAGTATTAAAAGTTCTTGAAGAAAAACAAGTTTATCCTATAGCGCGTATTGTTGTTTTTAAGGATACGCGACTTGCAGAAGCAAAACCTGAATTGTCTTTTGTTGAAGGATCAGGTATTTGGAAAAATGGTCGAGGCGAAGCGTTTGTTAATCCATTTATGCAAGAAGTATGGGACCATAACGTAGCTATCGCTATTGAAGCTGCAAAAATGGGCTTCCAAGAGATTCAATTTGATTACGTCCGATTCCCTGAAGGATTTGAGAATCGTGAAGATAAGTTAAAGTACAGCATGGGTGAATATGAAAATTCCGAATTAGATATGGTACAACGTCGTGTAGAAGCAGTTACAGACTTTGTAGCTTATGCACGTGAACAATTAAAGCCATATGGAGTGAAGGTTTCCGTCGATATCTTCGGTTATGCTGCAACTGTATCTGAAGCCCCTGGTATTGGGCAAAATTTCAGCAAAATATCTGAAAATGTAGATGTCATTTCTTCTATGATTTATCCAAGTCACTGGACACCGTATTTCGGCATAGCGAAACCAGATTTAGAACCTTACCGTTTAGTAAAAGAATATGCAAAAGTAGAAAATGAAGTATTATCGAAACTTCAAAACCCACCTATATCTAGACCATGGATACAAGATTTTACAGCTTCATATTTGGGGGCGGGTAACTACAAAAATTATGGTGGCGCAGAAGTGGAAGCTCAAATCCGTGCTTTAAGTGAAGCTGGAATAAAAGAGTACTTATTGTGGAATGCAGGTAATCGTTATTCAACAGGCGTTAATTACACTCCATAGAATCTATAAAAATATATAGCTGAAAAAGTAAGGAAAAAGATTGAATACATGTTTATGTGATGATCCTCTTCCTATTAAAGACGCTGTAATAATTAAAGTTTATCCCTGCTAAAGCCAAACTACTGCCATCTCTCTATATAGATAGAACTTGCAGTCATATGTAATGTGGAACTAGTGAGACTTGTAATCATTGAAGATGATTGCTTAAAAAACTCATCCTTTTGTAAATAGAAAAATCCTCTTATTTAAATAAAGAGGATTTTTTCCATTTAATGAAACCTTTTATGCTTTTTGTACGTATAATTAGAAGAGAAGATAAAAGCCATTTTCATTCTCATTTTCTAATTGAGAATCTAAAAAGCTTCAATTATTATGTGTTTAAAAATTAGTCGTTCTGGGTATATTTAAACTATAAAGAATAGAAGTTAAAAAATAATACTAATTACCAGTATATTATTACGAAATTGTGACACCCTTTTAAAAAACTTGACTTTTTCTATATATTCTATTTTTAATTTATCAAAAATAATGTATAATTAAAATTGCGAAGCTATATTAAACTCATTCTAAATAAAAGGAATTTTTATATAATGAAAGGAAGTGTTCCTATGATGGTGACATTGTTTACTTCTCCAAGCTGTACATCATGTAGAAAAGCAAAAGTATGGTTAGAAGAACATGATATTCCATATACTGAGCGTAACATCTTTTCGGAGCCACTTAGTATTAGTGAAATCAAAGAAATATTGAGAATGACTGAAGATGGTACAGATGAGATTATTTCAACTCGTTCTAAAATATTTCAAAAATTAAATGTTGATGTTGAAAGTTTACCACTTCAACGGTTATATGAATTAATTCAAGAGCATCCAGGACTTTTACGTCGTCCTATAATTCTAGATGAGAAGCGGTTACAAGTAGGCTATAACGAAGATGAGATTCGTCGTTTTCTACCTCGAAAAGTAAGAGCTTATCAATTGCTTGAAGCTCAACGTATGGTTAACTAAATTGGACTGAAAAAGTTGACTGATTGATTCTTCTTTTCTAAATTGAGAAGAATGATCAGTCATTTTGCATTTTCGCTTTACTTTTTCACCTCTCTATTAAAATACTAAATAATTGTATTTTTTAAGAATGGGAGCATATCCTTTTCATTTTCCGTTGGACCATCATACAATAGAAGCAGACACTGTATCGGTAAGCGGCTTGAATGTGTTGCTGGAAAAAGGGGGATCCCTTTAAAGCGATCGAAGGGAGATGTGTTAAATGGATATCGAACGAATTAATGAAAACACAGTCAAATTTTACATTTCATACATCGACATTGAAAAAAGAGGCTTTAGCCGAGATGAAATTTGGTTTAATCGAGATAAAAGTGAAGAACTCTTTTGGGAAATGATGGATGAAATTAATGATGAATCCGACTTTGAAGTAGAAGGACCATTATGGATTCAAGTTCATGCAATGGATAAGGGACTTGAAGTTACAGTAACTAGGGCACAAATCAATCGTGATGGAACAAAAGTCGACTCCCCATTCGAAATGGATGAAAAGGGTCAATACTTTTCTAATATGTCTGAAAGCTCATCAAACCAACAATCTTTTGATGAGTATAATAGTCCATTTCCGATTTCAACTGAATCTCAAAATGAATTCACATTTTATGTAAATGATTTTGAAGATTTAATTCCATTAGCGAAGCGTATCGAATTACCGTCTTATGTAGCAACCTCTTTATTCGCTTATAAAGAACGTTATTACCTATACGTTAAAGCAGACGCTGAATTGATGAATGCAGAAGAAATTACAAATATGGTCAGTATTCTTTCTGAGTATACATCTGGATCCACTGTAACTGTTCATCGTATGAAAGAATATGGAAAAGAAATTATGACCGATGAAGTATTTGAACAAATTTTAAAATACTTTACTTAAAATTCTCCCTTTACGGGGAGAATTTTTTTTGCAATATAAGAATTTATTTGTTTTTCGAGTTACACCTTTGAACTTGGAGTTGCTATGTCTATCTTCAAGGGTCATCCGCGGGCCCTTTATGGGGCCAAAAAGACGAAACATTCGTCTTTCATCCTTCATGCTCCAACGTGTGGCTAGAAGGTACTTTGCGCTTTTCTATCAAAATAAGAAACCACCATCTACATGTAAAGTGATTCTCAAACAAAAAAGAAGTAATAGTAAAACCCTTCAATTGAAGGGTTTAGTTTAATATTGACTTTTTGTATAGAAGTGTTTTCATACAAAAGTATATAAATTTAGTGAGCCATGAATCCTGTATTCCCGGTATTTTAAGGGGTAAGTTCTAATATGATACCGCTGATTTGCTCCAGGCGGACGCTTTCCACGGGGCGGGCGGCAAGCCTCGTCAGGCCAACAGGATGTTGGTCACGAAGGCGTTGCCACATGATGTGGCGTCCGTAGCCTTTGTTCCATTAATGCTCCACTGCGGGGTCTCACCTGTCCCGCTAATCCCGTTGGAGTCGCCGCCTTCCGCTTCAAT
>NZ_ALJG01000168.1 GCF_000286315.1 Paenisporosarcina sp. TG20
GTTCCATTGTGCGCTCCTGCGTGGTCTCACCGAACACGCTTTTCCCGCTGGAGTCGCCGCCTTTCACTACAATCTATTGAGTGTTTTTAAATCAACGGGTATATACAACAAAGCTTTAATAATAAATACAAAAAAATAGTCCTATCTTTAAAAATGACCATCCAATAACATGTAGTAAGATGATGATAAAGTGTCTGTTTTAGAATGTGCATGTGGTTGTCCAGGTTGTTGGAACTTTAGTTTAAAAATTCCGCTTGAAAAAGACAAGGTGATTTGGAAACGATTTTGAACAACCACATAGGAATGTTGATTCTGTTTCTGGTTATATTATGAAAAAATCAAACCTATTGATTTTAATAGACTTCAATATGAAACCGAATTATTTAAGGAGGAGGGATATTGTTAGTTAATATTTACTAACAATATAAGAGTAATTTGTACTTTGGTTCTGTTAATATTATTCTTTTCTTGCAATAACTCTTCAAGTAACGGAACTGTTTAATTTGAAAAACAACTTAATTTATGGAGGTACACATGGGATATATTATGGATTTGAGAAAGTTAGTCGGTAGTCCTAAATTCTTGATAAATTTTAAAATCTTTTTTTATTGCAGAAAAAAATGAACATCATTCCAATAATTAGGAATCGGATCTTGTACCTCGCTCTGTTTCTAGGTTTATTAGCTAATTTAGTTTAAATCCACTATCTTTATTGTTCTTTTCATTCTTATTATGGGAAGTACTGTTGGTTTGAAATAAAGTCACGAAACTTTACCCCTTTGGATTTTTTATCTAATGGGGTGTTTCGTTGTAAAAGGACTTACTTACTTAATTAAATAGTTCCGTGTAAACTGAAATTATAGGATAATTGAAATGATATATTGAAGTTTGTTAAAAAATGTACTTAAACTAACGCAAGCAGTTTTGTTCAAGAAGAAGGAGTTTAATTGAAAGGTGTGTAATAAGCAAAAAAGTAGATATGAGGTTGGATAATATTTGAGTGATAAAGCTTATAATTTAATCAAGGCAGTATGTTTAATTGTCATCGCTTGTTCAATTGAGGTCATCAATTACATGTTATTTGATATAGCTAGTGTGATAGGGAATAAATAATCATCTTATTGAACTAACGAAAGCAGTTTAAGAGAATAAGTCCAAACTCAAAAAATTGGGTTTAAGTCTAATAATTAAAGTGTTACTTAAGGGGATTAGAGAGATGAGAACAGCAGAATTACCGAAAGTTCAAGTAAGAGAATTAACTCTTGAAGACGTGGAAGACAATGGTGTTTAGATAAAGAAGTGACCAAACACTTGAATATGCCAGAGAAGTATCCACCGTTTAGCAGGGTAGAAACCCAAAGTTGGATTGAAATGTGCATTAACAAAACAAATGGATATGAACAAAAAGCGATTGTAACAGAAGAAGGAATACATATTGGTTGGGTTGATTTAAAGAACATAGATAAGATAAATAGACACGCTGAGGATTGCAATTGGTGATAAAAAATATTGGGGTAAAGGATTTGGACTTGCTGCAATGAAAGAAATGCTTATATGGGGATTTAACGAATTAGGACTAAACAAAATTTGGTTAAGAGTCGAAGTGGATAATGAAAAAGCCATTAAATCTTATATTCGTATGGGTTATGTAGAAGAAGGTATTTTAAGACAAGACCGATTAAGAAATGGTGAATTTGTTGACCGTGTAAGAATGAGTATTCTTAAACAGGAATTCTTTAAGTAACGGGGGGCGTTGATCCAAGAAGGATTAAAGCTTTTATTGTTGAACTAATTGAACTAAGGAAAGGAGGTTAGTTGAAGAAGGGCTGAAAAATTTGACTGATGTTATAGTTTGTATATAAATGGGGAGATATGAATTGAAGAGAACTAAGATTTTCGAATGGATTGAATGGATTGGTTTTATTATCGTTTTTGTTTCGATAGGTGTTAATGCTTCTATTCGTCACGATGGTATTACAACTGGTACAGGCATTAATTTAAGCGTAATCGGAATAATTGTAGGTGCAATTCTTACTTTTACTTTTTACTTTATTAGGAAATAAATAAGCACATGAATCAATTACTATTAACTAAATTAAGCCCCTAATAATCGAAATTAGGGGCAAACAAGATGAGCGTCTAAAAAAAGAAAATTATTATTTAGTCCTAAAAATCAGCCAGAATACATCAGGTCGATATGAAAGTGTTTAACATTTTTTCTTTTTGCATTTTCTATTATCAGCGAATATTGCGATAAAGGTACCGGACAAAACAGTCATCCATAAAATGAGTTCCATTTTTTCATCTCCTGTTCGTAAGTTTAATTAGTATACGTCTTATAAGAATAAAGGATTCACTAAAGATACAATACGACCAAAATATTTATTAACGATGGAGTACAGGGATAAAATTGCTTTTTCAACTAACGAGGTGCAATTGTTCAATAAGAGCAGTCGCTTTTTCACTAACGCCGTAGGTTAGCTTAAAAAACCTATATAATTATGGTTTTGCAACAAGTCGGTGTTAATCGATAATAAAGTTCTTTCATTACAAGAAGTAGGGTGATAAGTCAATGATAGGAATAAGTATAGCGACGAAATGGGAATATGAAGCGACATTGGAATACTTTAGCATAAAAGATAACGAACGTTTCGATTATCCTTATGGCGAGTATTTCATGAGGACAATTAATGATACTGAGCTTGTTTTTTATAGTACCGGGGTAAGAAAAGTAAATGGTGTTGGTGGTAATCAGTATATGATTTCTAAATTGAATTTAACTAAAGTAATCGTTGCTGGAACATGTGCTGGAATAGATGATAAGTTCAGTAATTTGGATATTTTAGTACCCGATAAAGCCGTTCAATATGATTGCACAGTAAAAGAAATTGAGCCTTTTATTAAACAATCCTTTATAGTCGATATTGATTTATCAAAATATGGAAATGATTTTTATACCGGAACAATTGGCACCGCTGATAAAGCAGTAGTTATGTGGAAGGACTATTTAGAACTTAAAGAAAATAAAATAATAATAGCCGATACAGAAGCGGGTGCAATTGCTTATATCTGTAAGAAGAATGATGTTGAGTGCATTATTATAAAAGGAATATCTGATTTTCCAAAAGAAGAAAGTAACTCTGATAAATTACAATCAAACATGGAACAAATTAATATTTATTTAGAAAACACCCCCAAAGTTATGAACAAAATATTTGGCGAATATTTAAAGAGATTTATTTAAATAAATTTAAAGTTGATAGAAAGATTGTGATTGTTGATGAAACTTTTCTTTTAATGAGGTCTCCTTTGTTTTATTTTCAATAGAAAGATTGTGAAAAAATGTACTTATACTAACGGAGTGCTTATCTACAGTATGTTTTTTCACCGTATTTAACGTATGTAATGATAAAAATATACCAGATTTCTAACTGTGTGGAAACATTATATACGGTTAGTTTATAGTATCCAACGTATTCAATGGTATTGGGAAATTGACTTGGGTAAGTGGAGAAAGAATAACCTTGAAGTTAAGTGTGGAAGTGTATTTCTTCCACACTTAACTTCAAGGACAGTAAGCGAAAGCGCGGTAGGTGTGATAGATAGGCTTGTTGCCTGATGGAAAAAATGCTAAAGCCTTTCGGGATCAATTGTACCCATGGGAGGGATAAGTCATGTCCTAAAAACGTGTATCTATGACTACATGTAATCATAGATAAAGGCGCATTCTTTCAACTTTTTTGAGCGGATACTGTAGATAAGCACTCTTTAGCACAAGAACGAAGATTTTGAAAAAGGTTGGTTTCTTAAACTAACGGGGCAGCGCGACAAGTTTTGTTATAAGCACTAATATGTGAAAAAACAAGGGATTTCTTCGGAAATCCTAACTTTACAACCGAGGATAGGAATGATAAAACCATGTATTTTGAAACTATCCCATTGATACTCCTGCATGCGTCATAATAGACAGATTATGGGGTCTGAAGCTCAGGTGAAGTCGGCAGAACAAAGGCTAAAGCCACTCCTCACGGAAAAGGTATGCCAATGGATATGCCGGATGGCTGAAAAACTAGATATGGTGAGAATCTTCTTATAGAAAAGAACAGACGAACTTCCGAATGTACAGGTGTGTGACTTGTTCAGCTATAACCGATAAATTACGGGAAAAGCTGGGGTTTATCTACTATTAAATCTAACTTACTATCTGATATCTGGAATGATGAAACCATGTTTTTTCCGAAACAGATACATTGATACTCCTACATGCGTCTTATTTGACAGGAATAAGAGGTTTGAAGCTAGGTAAAGTCGGCTGAATCTAACCTAAATCATCATTAATTAGAAGACATGGTTAGAGATAGGTCGGATGGCTATAATTTGTCTATGGTGAGAATGACCATTAGGTCTGACAAAGTTTCGAATGTAAGGGTCTAAAACATTATAATGTGTGAAAACCATTACTAGTTTATACACTAGGTAAGTTATCGAAGAGTAAGAATGCCCGTTATGAAATTCGTTCAGTAGACAAAGGTACTGAAAAGACTTACAGGCTTAGAGAAACCACCTAACGACATTAATGGAAAGCTAGGATAGTAGGAACAAGGAAAGCAAGGAACGTCGTAAAGGGCTGTCACCTTGACGGTTACTATAAGGAGTAATCCGAAATGTATTTACTCTTGTGAGAGTAGGGGTATGACCAATGAAGCTTTTGTAATGGAAGTGAAGGAATAGCCCCAAGTCTTTTTTTTTTAAGGAAAACTGATTTTCTAAAAGGTTAATTGCAATGATCAGGTATGAAGATGGGAAATGTCCCCCGAAGGGAGGATCCATCATGCAAACAACATTACGATACTGGGAGTATTACAAGCTAACGGATACTTTCAGCGATTTCTACGAGAGAGCGAAAAATAAGGAAGATTTCTCTAGGTTATATGATGTTATTACTTCAAGAGAAAATATCCTTCTAGCATATCGTTCAATCAAAACAAATAAGGGTTCTATGACAGCAGGCACGGATGGATTAACTATTAACGACTTTAAGGACTTAAAACAAGAGAGACTTGTTAGCTTAATTCAATCCAAACTTACAAATTATCAACCAAAGACGGTTAGACGAGTCCTTATACTTAAACCGAATGGTGACAAACGTCCACTAGGCATTCCTTGCATGATTGATAGAATTATTCAGCAATGCTTTAAACAAGTTTTAGAGCCGATTGTTGAAGCACAATTCTATAAGCATAGCTATGGATTCAGACCCTTACGGTCTACCCATCACGCAATTGCTAGAGCAAAACATCTTATAAATAGTGGCAATCTCCACTTCGTAGTAGATATCGATATCCGAGGATTTTTCGATAATATTAATCACACACTACTCCTAAAGCAAATATGGAATATGGGTATAAGAGATACAAAAGTATTACGGATAATCAGCAAGATGTTGAAAGCTGAAATAGAGGGCGAGGGTAGGCCATCAAAAGGAACTCCGCAAGGAGGTATCCTATCACCTATGTTATCTAATATTGTTTTAAATGATATTGACAATTGGATATCAGGCCAATGGGAAGATTTCGAGAGCAAACATAATTATTATGATAAATCCAATAAATATAAAAGCCTCAAAAAATCTAACCTTAAAGAGGGTTACATTGTTCGTTATGCAGACGACTTCAAAATCTTCTGTCGTGACTGGAGAACTGCCCAAAAGTGGTACCATGCCGTGAGGCTCTATCTAGAAGACCGTCTAAAGTTGAATATTTCTACAGAGAAATCACAGATTGTAAACTTACGAAAACGAGCATCAGAATTTCTAGGTTTTACAATTAGAGCTGCTAAGAAAGGCAATAAAAGGGTTGCACACTCCGCTTTAAGTGCTAAAAAGAAAAAACAGTTAAAGAAGGATGGGAAAGAACGGATTAAACAAATCCAAAGAAGTCCATCTATTAAAACTGCACTTCTTTATAATAGCTGGGTACTAGGTATTCATAGCTATTTCAATAAAGCAACCCATATAAGCCGTGAATTCAATATAATTGCCTATCAATTAAGTAGAACCCTATATAATCGTCTTAGAACTATTGGGAAATATGAATATCCTAGTAGACCGCCACCAAATTACAAGAAATTTTATTCTTGTAATTATCGAACTTTCAAAGTAGCAGATGTGTATCTCTATCCACTTGCGAACGTAAATCATGTTTGGCAAGGACAATTTAGCCAAGAGATAACACCTTACACTCAAGAAGGTAGAGTAGTTTTATACAAAAGGTTAAAAGGAAATATCATAGAGGAAATTAGGAGACTAATGGAATCGAACATACCTAATAGAAGCGTGGAATATCTAGATAATCGTCTTAGTCGTTACAGCATGAAAATGGGTAAGTGCGAAATTACTGGGATATGGTTGACAGCTGAAGCTGTCCATTGTCATCACTTCAATCCTACATCTCTAGGTGGAACAAATGAATTTAAAAATTTGAGAATCCTACATAAAGACGTTCATAGATTAATACACGCAACGGAAACTGAGACGATAAAAACTTATATTACTAGATTAAAAATTAGTGATAAGCAAGTTGGAGAAATCGATAAATATCGTGAAAATTGTAACCTAGAACCTATCGGTAATTACTTTTAAAAGATGGAACGCCGTGTGCGGTAAAAGTCGCACGCACGGTGTGGCGGAGGGGAAAAGGTGGAGATATTATCAAAGCCTTACCTATTCCAATCTAAAGTTAGAACATGAGGAAA
>NZ_ALJG01000169.1 GCF_000286315.1 Paenisporosarcina sp. TG20
AACTGCCGAAAGTCGGGCTAACTGATTTAGGGGTGGGATGAAACAGTTGTCGGGATACAGTTGTAGCCACATTGAAACAAATTGATGGTATTTCTATGTTTGCTGTTAAATTTGAAGGCAGATAGGGTAGTGCTTATGTTTAGTCCAAATAACATTAGCATCAAAATACTTATTGCTGTGGGGAGTAAAACAGGAGACATCTAGGAGGTTGACCGATGAACTTCATATATGAAGGATTAGCAGGGGTAGAGACGATATCTCCTATTGTTTATTTGTTGGTATTGTTAGGTGGGATTGCAAGCGCACTAAGCATTTGTTATGTCCCTATTTTAATAATGTTCAGTAGTTATATAAGTGGACGGATTCAAGAAGAAACAGGTAAAGCATTTCGGATCAGTATCGGTTTTACACTAGGAATGATTATTACGTCAGTCCTTGTTGGAATCGTTGCTGCTTTAGTCGGAAAGCCAATCATGCAAATCTTTACTAGTTACGGACTAGCTGTTTGGATTCCTGCTATTATTGGTATTATAATGGGTTTACAACTTTTAGAAATTATTAAAATAACAATGCCTCCGCAAATTCAAATTAAAGCAAAAAAGCCAGAAACAGTATATGGTGCGTTTACTCTAGGTTTACCTTTTGGTCTCGTAATAACACCTTGTACAATACCAATTTTTATTATGATTGTTACTTATGTAATAGTTAATGGGAGTGTTTTACATGGAGCACTTCTCCTAGGAACATACTCACTTGGAAAAGGTATTGTATTAGCTTTAGTTGCGGTCTCGTCAGTATCTTTACTTAAAGATGTAACGAAAACATGGAGCAAACGAATTGAAAAAATTGCAGGAATCGTTATTATTTTAATGAGTTTCTACATTCTCATTTTTGGGTGGTAAGTTTAAAAATATTGTTTAAGTTTCTTAAGATTTTTCTCTAGACTACATTACCATATTTCTTTACCCATTCTGACCACCATTAATCTTATATATTCATTTACACATAATTTTTGACGGTCTCTTAAAAAGAATATCCTTTTCTTCTCAATAAATACTATAAAAAATTCCTGAGAAATATTATTATTTGATTATTCTAACAATACTGGACTTTTGTTCCTAATTAAAGCAATTCCCTGTCATTCATTACCTCTTCGTTTCAACTAATTGTCGATATGTAACATATCATCTGGTCCTTAATTGGTTAGATAGTTATGGACAACTTCCACATTTATAAGACCGCCGCCATGCATGAAATGAATTAACAGTTGAATATGTCCTCAGAACGAAAATCCGTTCATGTTGTACTTAGTTTCCCTTAAGTGAAACACGCCCTCGATCGTAATACGATTCAGAGCGTGTTTTATACTTACTTGCTATTTTTATTTACTCTAACCACTCAAGTATACCTCTTAAATCATGATAGATTTTATCTGGCGCTGCATCAAGTTCTTCAACAGGAAGGCCATTTCGATTGATCCATGCAGTATTAAACCCAAAGCTTTTTGCACCAGATATATCCCATCCGTTAGAGGACATAAATAATACCTCTTCTCTTCTAACGTTAAGTTTATTCAAAACAATATTATAAGAAGCCGGTGTCGGTTTATATTGTTTCGTTTCATCGACACTTAATACATCAGAAAACAGGCTTGCTAAAGATGCTTGTTCAATTAACGGGTCCAGCATTTGATGTGAACCATTAGAAAACACCACACGCTTCTTCCCTTCTAATTGCTCTAAAACAGACGTAACCTCATCGTAAGGAGTTAAAAGATTATAGCTTTCCATTAAAGAATCCTCCTGCTGTTTAGAAAGGGATTCCCCTTGTTCTTTTACAGCATAGGTTAAAGCATCTCTTGTTATTATGTGAAATGGTTTATAGTTTCCAGTTAGTTGACGAATAAAAAAATATTCAATCTGTTTTTTACGCCATGAAAGACTAATCTTTTCACCTTTCTCAGGAAAATATTCATTGCACTTTTCCATTACAGAATGAACGTCGAATAATGTTCCATATGCATCGAATACAAAAGCTTTAATTTCAGGTTTCATCATATCACTCTCTTTCTGTTAGATTTGTAACGTGAAAGACTGTGCTTTTAGATCATATAGCTGATATCTGAAGCAGCAGTTGGATATGAAAAAATCATCTTTTTAAGATTCGCTGTAGTAGTCTTTTGACGAATTGCTGTTGCAAAGTGATTGATTAACTCATCTGATACCCCACTAAGTAAATGGGCACCTAGGATTAGGTCAGAGTCTTCATCAATAATCACTTTAACAGCAGCGTATTTTTCATTTGTTCGTCTATAGGTAAACCACTGAGATGTATCAAAATAGTTTACTTTTATATTTCTATCAAGTTTTTTTGCTTCGTCTTCACTCATCCCCACAGCTGAAAGCTTAGGAATAGTAAAAACGGTTGAAGGAATTGCTACATATTCTGGCGTTTTATGATTTCCATTAAGAATATTAGCGGCAACTATATGAGATTCCATGCCTGCTAAAGGAGTTAAAGGCGCTCCTATGGTGGCAGATACATCGCCAGCTGCATAAACAGCAGGATTACTAATACTTTGTAAATATTGATTAACCGTTATACCTTCTTTTTCAAATTTAACATTACCTTTATCAAGATCTAATCCTTTTATCGCTGGAATTCGACCCGCCCCGTGAATGACTGATGAAGCAGTAAGGCTCGATGATACATTTCCTTTATTATTTAAGGTTAACAATAGATTTTCACTTGTCTTTTCTATTTTACTAATAGTTGTCTCCAAATGAATTGTAATCCCGATCTCTTCTGACTTTTTAATAAGAAGATTTACTAGATCTTGATCAAATCCTTTTAGAAGTTTTTCACTGCGATGAATAATATGGACTTCTGCCCCCGCTCTTGCAGCAATATGCGCAAATTCAAAGGAGATAAATCCACCTCCAATAAAAACAATCTTTTTAGGAAGTTCATCAAATTCAAGAAAATCATCACTATATTTTACAAATTCCTCGCCTTCAATCGATAAAGGTGTTGGTTCAGCTCCTGAAGCAATCAAAATAAACTTTCCCGTTAATACATTATTATCGACAGTGATTTCTTTCTCGCCAGTAAAAGCTGCTTTTCCATGATAAGTATCAATGCCTTTATTGTGAAAGCTTTTTTCTTTATTTTCGGGAACAGAATCAGTAAAAGTACGTTTAAACTTCATTAATAGGCTCCAATTAATTGATGTAGCTTCTACTATCCCATGATCTTGCATACGGGTGTTCCAATCTATTAACTCTGCTGCACCTACTAAAACCTTCTTAGGATCACATCCTCGATTTGCACATGTCCCACCAAAGGGGTGTGAGTCAATAACAGCTACACTCCACCCTTCATTGCGCGCTTTACCTGCAGACACCGAACCACCAGATCCTGATCCTATAACAATTAAATCATACGACTTATTCATTCTTCATTCCTCCAATCGTTCTAATATAACTCTTACACATTTTGCTTTTCATTTATTATATCTATAAATGAAAAGCAGTATAACTCATCACGAAAAATTTAGGTTGCTATTTTTAAAGCAACATAAAGAATTCATATAAGGATTTTATATTAAACGGCGAATCGTTTTCTTAATATCTGGGAATTCTACTTTTCCGTTTGTAAAAAATTCTTTTAATAAATATTCACTATAACTAATCGCTTGGTCATAGGTTATTTGACCAGGCAGTGGTGCGATATCCTCAGTAACAACATCAATAATAGTTGCCTTGTTCGACGTGAATGCCTGTTTCATCATGCTCTCCATATCAGCGGCTTTTTCTATACGAAATCCTTCACCACCGCATGCTCTAGCAAACTCCGCAAAATTAACTCCACCTAAATCTGTTCCATAATTCAAATTACCTTTGGTCTGTTGTTCATACTTTATCATTCCGATCATGCTATTATTTAATACAACAATTTTGATAGGCATATCATACTTAACCGCAGTAATAAAGTCATGCATTACCATAGAAAATCCTCCATCACCACAGATACCAACAACTTGTTGATCAGGATATGCTTTTTGGCCAGCAATTGCCCCAGGTAATCCTGAACCCATAGATGCTAGACCACCTGAAATGATAAACTTTTGATCGGTAAACGGGAAAAAGCGGGTTGTCCAAACGGTTACATTTCCTACGTCGCAAGAAATAATTGCATCCTTCTCTACAACATTTTCTAGTGCATACATTACCTGGGGTCCATGAATAGGATCTGTGACTTCTTCCTTCTGTTCTTGTATGTGAAAATGCCATTTTTTCATTTTTTCCTGATACTTTTTAAGGAATACATCACATTTCGATTTGGAAACCAATGACGTTAGTCTAGGTAAAATTTCTTTTACATCACCACATAATCCTTCTGTAATAGGAAATATTTTACCTAAACTATTTTGTCTTATATCTATTTGAATTGCTTTTACTCGATCTGGTAAATAGTCTCTATATGGAAAACTAGTACCAATTAATAAAAGAAGATCTGATTCCATAATTGCTCCAAAAGCAGGTTTCGTTCCTATTTGTCCGTGTTGCCCTAAATTAAGTTCATGGTTATCTGGGATTACCCCCTTACCTAATAAACTTAGAACAATTGGAGCATTGATTTTTTCTGCAAACTCTACAAGTTCATTTCTAGCGTTACGTGCGCCCTTACCTGCCAATATCACAGGTTTCTTTGCAGTATTCAAAAGGCTAATTGCTCGGTCAATTGTATCTTGATCTGGTGTGATTATAGGGTGCACAAGGGTTTGGCTCGTTTTCATCTTGTCATTCTTTTGTTTTACAGTAAATAAATCATCCGGAACGATTAAAATGGATACTCCTTTCTCTGTATAAGCTGCACGAACGGCCAAATTTAACATATCAGGAAGTTGCTCCGCTGATTCAACACGTCTATTAAAGACACTAACACCATCAAACATTCGTTCTAGATTAATTTCCTGATGAGTATCTGTGCCTATTTCAGTACTTGAAACTTGCCCGACAATAGCAAGAACGGGAGCTAAATCTTTTTTAGCATCATATAAGCCATTGATTAAATGAGTAGCTCCGGGACCCGCAATAGATAAGCAGACACCTAATTTCCCTGTCAACTTTGCATAAGCTGAAGCAGCAAGTGCTCCTACTTCCTCATGTCTAACTTGAATGAAATCAATATCATTCTTTCTCTTTCTTAAGTCATCTACAAACTCATTAATAGAGTTGCCGGGCATCCCATATATATGGTCAACCCCAAATTCAGTTAATTGATCGATCAATACTTCACCTGTTCGTTTTTTAAACAATCTCTTCACCCTTTCGTAATTTTTGTTTAGATGTATGATTATTTATTACGTGTTTTTCCATATAGACCTCTCAAATTAGAATAGTATCTACTTTACATTTCAAGCAAAGCCTACTTTACAAGTCACACACCTAATCGATTTTCTAAACTGCAAACTATGCTATGATAGGATTTAGAAAATCCATTACATGGTACTTGGTTACTATGCAAATACCCTGTTTTGTATTCTAGCAAACTGAAGACAGAGCAACTGTTACCTATCTTACAAAATTCAAACTACGGATGAGAGACCATTATAATAGGTATGTTGATTCTTTAGACTCGGTGTTCAAATCATGTTCTTCTCCCGTGCGCTTTCCGCGCTTGGGGCAATGAGAATTGTAATAACACCTTTTGAAATGGGGGAGAGCTATGTATAAGCTACGAGGTCTTCATCTTTTTTGTCTTCTTGGTTACCGTGGGATGGGCTATTCTGAAGAATATGTTGAAAATATGACTGGTTTACATCAAACCTTGAAGGATAACCCCAGAACACTGATTCTGCTTGTAAAGGGACCTGATCAGTTGTGCGAAAAGTTTCCAAACTCCGGTAAATACCACTGCCAAGACGATACTATTTATGAAAGAGATGCCACTATTTTAACTAAAATGGGTCTCGAAATCGGACAAATTCTTAGTTGGGAAGACATTGTTTCTCATATTCAAAAGTATGTGGTTCCTACTGATATTCAAATTGTGTGTGAAACCTGTTCTTGGCGAACCTATGGAGTTTGTGAAGAAGGTGTCCAAGAGATTCTTAAGGGTAGAGGCTTAAGAAAAGTTTGATTCATCCATCCCCTATGAATGAGAACTACCTAAGCCGTTCACTATTGAATCACTTCTCCTTAAATAAAATCCAAAATAGACACCCGATTAGCAGTACAATCGGGTGTCTATTTTATGATAAGCAGGGGTAAGCAGGGGGACGGTTCTCTTGCTTCTTTTTGTCAGTTGAATGCGTATAGCTGGTCCCTTTTGTAAGGGAGGTCAAAAAAGAATAATGGATGTGAAGGGGTTTGTGCTATGGAGCCTAGCTTGTCGTGTGGTTTTAATACTTTGTAGCTTTTTGTTTGAATCTCTCCACCCATTGAATCTAAATGGATAGGCTATACTTAGTTGGACAGTGAAAATAAGGGCTAGTAGAATAATACACAACACGTGAGGAGAATCTACCATGCCTAAAAGAAGAAGAACATTTTCCACTGATTTTAAGAAACAGGTCGTAGCCCTTTATGAAAACGGAAAAAGTCGTCAAGATATTGTCCGGGAATATGAATTAACGGCTTCAGCATTAGACAGATGGATTGCACAGTTCCAGCTTTCTGGTTCTTTTAAAGAGAAAGACAACCGACCACCAGAGGCACAGGAATTAATAGAGTTAAGAAAAAAAAATAAGCAACTCGAAATGGAAG
>NZ_ALJG01000170.1 GCF_000286315.1 Paenisporosarcina sp. TG20
CGGAAAGCGTCCGTCTGTAACGGAAATCATACTGAAAACCAAAGTTGATACTGTGTGCTTTTTTATCTTAAAGGACCGGGCGCACTTACCCGGTTTTTCTTAATATAATTATACTAAATTCAAATCGGCCGTATCTTCTTAAAAAGAAAAAACATTAAATACGATGTTCTTTGTATCGATCATCCCTAAGTAAATTTTTTGCTTGATCTAAAGTACTATTCGAAATTGGTTGATGATAGGCTTGCATCGTATCGTTAATTTGGTGCTCTGAGCTAGCCCCTACTAATATTGCTGACACTTGTTTATGCTGTAATACAAACGCTAGAGCTAAACTGCTCAAATCTTGCGAATGATTTTCAAGTTCCGATAAAGTGTCTATTAACAATTCTTTGCTATATTCAAGATAGCCACTAGACTGCTCAGCACGTCTTAATGCTTCTGATGTAAGTAAACCCTTAGCGAGTGATCCACGCGTCACAACAGAGGCTCCGTGTGCTGATATTAAATCAAACCACTCTTCTGGTCTGCGATCTAACATACTATACTGCATCATGACAGAGCTTGCTGCGCTTTTTGAAAATAATCGTTCAATTACGTTAGGACGAATGGATGAGATTCCGTACGTCCGAATTAGACCTTCTTTTTTTAAGGATTCGAAAGCATCGACTGCTTCTTCTAGATTATCTTCCATCGTACCCCCATGTAGTTGATACAAATCGATATAGTCTGTTTGTAGTCTTGTTAAACTTTTTTTAACTTGTGATGTGATATAAGACTTTGAAGAATCCCAAGTCCAACCCGAACCATCCACATTTAGCTTGTTGCCAACTTTGGTTGCAAGGAACATATCTTGTCGTTTTCCTTTTAATGCATGGCCGACCACAACTTCGTTTTCCCCTTTATCGTACAAGTCAGCTGTATCAAAATAAGTAATACCATGATGAATAGCAGCATTTACTATTTTTTGTGCTTCTTGCTTGTTTGGTGGAAGGGACATACAACCTAGCCCAATTTCAGATACATATAATCCACTTTGTCCTAATTCTCTCTTATTCATTATTAAGCCTCCCTCATTTCATCCATGGTACAATTGTGTTAGTAAATAGACAAACAGAAAGTGTGGAATCTATGAAAAAATACGAAGAGAAAACCATTTCAACAACGCCTATATTTGAAGGGAAGGTCATTTCACTTAGAGTAGATGAAGTAACGTTACCAAACGGTAAAACATCAAAACGTGAATTAATTAAACATCCTGGAGCAGTAGCAATAATCCCGATTACTGCAGATGGGAAAATTGTTTTTGTTGAACAATACCGAAAAGCACTAGAACGTTCTCTTGTTGAAACACCAGCCGGGAAACTTGAACCAGGTGAAGAACCAGAAATTACCGCAAGAAGAGAACTTGAAGAAGAAACAGGTTACGCTTGTGAAAAGTTAACTCATATTCAATCTTTTTCAACTTCACCAGGATTTGCTGATGAAATCATTCATATATATGTCGCTGAAGGGTTAACTAAAATAGAAAATCCTGCAACACTCGATGAGGATGAATTTGTGGAAATTATTGAAGCAACCATTGAGGAAGCTGAGCAAATGATGAAAAACGGACAAATTTTTGATGCCAAAACAGCTTATAGTGTATTGTGGGCTAAAGAATATTTACGAAAATGATGAATGTATGATACTGGGACACGCATAAGCTAATCTATGAAAGGTAGGTGGCGAATGTTGACTCGGTCTTTTCCATTATTTTTTTTACTTGGATTGCTCGTCCTCGGTTATTTAGGTGGATTGTGGCTATATTCAAAAATGCCCTATGAACAAGTTGAAAGAGTCATACATTGGCTAGATCCAAGATTATTAAGTGAGTATGTACCTAATGGCTTTGATTCAATTCTCCCTCAACTTGTAACCATTTTATTATTTCTTCTTTTTGCAACTCACCTTATCCTAAAATATATGATTTTATTAATAGGGACAATGAGAGCTGTTTTTTGGGGGATCTCTTCAGGGTATTTAATAGCGCAGGATACACAATTTTGGACATATGCTTTATGGTGGTTCCCTTTCCAATTAATCTATTGTTCGTTATTACTACTAATTGGTTTTTTACTTGTTCCACCTCCATCCACACAATTACTAATTAAAAATCGTAGTTTTAAACTGATTGGATTCTTAAGTCTTTTTTATATCGTATTAATTGGACTTGAATTGTTTGTCCTTCCATACATTCATGGTTTATAATCAATAGTAGATTATAATCATTATCATATCAAAATACTTTTCTCAATCTTGTAATGAGAATGACCATTTTGGTATAATGAAGTGAGTTTGGGGGGCGTCACATGGAGGGCCGTATTGATCGGATAAAAAAACAGCTTCATGGTGCGAGCTATAAACTGACGCCACAGCGTGAAGCGACAGTTAGAGTGCTGCTTGAGAATGAAGAAGATCATTTAAGCGCAGAAGATGTATATCTTCTTGTAAAAAATAAAGCACCTGATATTGGACTTGCAACTGTATATCGAACTCTTGAACTGCTTACGGAATTAAAAGTAGTCGATAAAATTAACTTTGGAGACGGTGTTTCACGATACGATTTGCGTCAAGAAGGTGCAGCACACTTCCATCATCACCTCGTATGTATTGAATGTGGAGCCGTAGATGAAATCCAAGAAGATTTGCTTGAGGATGTAGAAAACGTGGTAGAAAAAAGATGGAAATTCCAAATTAAAGATCACCGCTTAACATTTCATGGGATTTGTTGGCGTTGCCACGGTAAACATGATGAAAATGAATCGTCTGATTAAACATAGGCGACCCCAAAAAAAGGATGGCAGAATGCTATCCTTTTTTACGTCTAGGAGGGTTTTATGTGAAAGAAATGAAAGATGCTGTCTCCGACTATATCCATTTTTTAAGGGTAGAGAGACAATTATCAGTTAATACACTAACTTCCTACGAAAGAGATCTTCAAGTATATATAAAGGATCTCTCAAAAGTGCAACAATTAAATACATTAAACGATGTAGAACGAATTCATATTCTTTCTCACTTAGAACAGTTGAAAGATGGAGGGAAATCATCTCGTACTTTAGCCCGACATATTTCATCAATTCGGTCGTTTCATCAATTCTTAATACGTGAAAAAGTATCCAACACAGATCCAACAGTACATTTAGAGATGCCTCGAATGGATAAAAAACTTCCGAATATTTTATCAATCGAAGAAATTGAGGAATTAATAGCCGCTTCCAACAACGGGAAACCTCAGGGTTTAAGAGATCGTGCGATGTTAGAAGTTCTTTACGCGACTGGAATGCGAATAAGTGAATGCATTTCATTAAAATTAGAGGATTTAAATTTGACCATGGGATTTGTTAGATGTTTCGGTAAAGGTGGAAAAGAGAGAATAATTCCATTAGGACGATCAGCACTCAATGCTTGTGAAGTTTATTTTAAAGAAGGACGTCCAAAATTGATTAAACCTCTTCATCAAACAGACATAATATTTGTTAATCAACGTGGAAAAGGTTTAACGAGGCAGGGTGTTTGGAAATTAATGAAAGAGTATGCCGTAAAAGCGGGGATTCAAAATCAAATTACTCCACATACAATACGTCATTCATTTGCAACACACTTGATAGAAAATGGAGCAGATTTACGAGCAGTCCAAGAAATGCTTGGACATGCAGACATTTCAACGACTCAAATTTATACGCATGTTAGCAAGACCAGATTAAAAGATGTTTATAAACAGTTCCATCCACGTGCATGAAATTGTTCGTACACGTCAGAAGCTGACGTGTATTTTTTTAGTGCATTTGATAAACTACAACTAGACATTGAAGGAGGATAAGTATGGAAAATAAATCATTTAAACGAATTCACTTAGTCGTTCTAGATTCAGTAGGTATTGGTGAAGCTCCAGATGCAAAAAACTTCGGAGATGAAGGTTCTGATACATTAGGTCATATTGCTGAAAAAATGAACGGTCTTACCATGCCAAACCTTGAAAAAATGGGACTATCAAACATTCGCACATTCAAAGGAATAGAACCTGTAAAAGTTCCTTCAGCCTATTATGGAAAAATGCAAGAATCCTCCGTAGGGAAAGATACCATGACTGGTCATTGGGAAATCATGGGGTTGAATATTAATAAACCTTTTAAAGTGTATCCAAATGGTTTTCCAGAAGAGTTAATCACTGCATTGGAAACTAAAACTGGACGGAAAGTAATCGGGAATAAACCCGCAAGTGGAACAGAAATATTAGAAGAATTAGGACAAGAACATATGGAGACAGGTGCGATTATCGTTTATACATCTGCTGATCCGGTGCTACAAATTGCTGCTCATGAAGAAGTTGTGCCTTTAGAAGAACTATATAAAATTTGTGAAATTGCACGGGAATTAACACTCGATCCAGAATTTTTAGTTGGTCGTATCATTGCTCGTCCTTTCCTGGGAAAACCTGGTGAGTTTAAACGAACTACAAATCGTCATGATTATGCGTTAAAACCTTTCGGTCGTACAGTTATGAATGAATTAAAAGACGCGAATTTTGATGTAATTGCAATCGGGAAAATCTCTGATATTTATAATGATGAAGGTGTAACTGAATCTATTCGTACAAAAGATAATATGGACGGAATGGATCAATTAGCAGAAATAGTGAAGGTAGACTTCCACGGTATTAGTTTTTTAAATCTTGTGGATTTTGATGCACTATACGGGCATCGACGAGATCCAATTGGTTACGGAGAAGCTTTAGAATCTTTTGATGCTCGCATGCCTGAAATCTTAGACGCTTTAACGGATGAAGATTTACTCATAATCACCGCGGACCACGGGAATGACCCAACTTTTGAAGGGTCAGACCACACACGTGAATTTGTACCTTTATTAGTTTATTCAACACGTTTTGCAGAAGGAAAAGAACTTCCACTAAGTGAAACATTTTCTGATATAGGGGCGACGATTGCAGAAAACTTTAATGTCCCTTTGCCAAAGTTTGGACGTAGTTTTCTTTCCCATTTAAACTAAAGGATAGGTGAAAATTCATGAGAATGGTTGATTTAATTGAAAATAAACGTAATGGACAAGAGTTAACCACTGAAGAAATTCATTTTTTCATTGAACAATATACAAATGAAAATATACCGGATTATCAAGCAAGTGCATTATTAATGGCTATCTATTTCCAAGATATGACGGATCGAGAACGGGCAGATTTAACAATAGCTATGGTGGAATCCGGTGATCAAATTGATTTGTCAGGCATTGAAGGAATTAAAGTAGACAAACATTCAACTGGTGGTGTTGGTGATACCACAACATTGGTTCTTGGACCTTTAGTAGCGGCATGTGGAGTTCCGGTTGCGAAAATGAGTGGACGTGGTTTAGGGCATACAGGTGGCACAATTGATAAACTAGAGGCAATAGAAGGTTTTCATGTCGAGTTAACTACTGAACTATTTACTAAACAAGTGAATGAATTAAAATTAGCAGTCATTGGACAAAGTGGTAACTTAACTCCTGCTGATAAAAAATTATATGCACTCAGAGATGTAACAGGGACTGTAAATAGTATTCCATTAATTGCAAGCTCAATTATGAGTAAGAAAATTGCTGCCGGTGCGGATGCAATAGTATTAGATGTGAAAACAGGCGAAGGTGCATTTATGAAATCCGTTGACGACGCACGCAATCTTGCTAGAGCTATGGTCAAAATTGGAAATGATTTAGGCCGTCATACAATGGCTATTATTTCTGATATGAGTCAACCCTTAGGTTATGCAATTGGAAATGCATTAGAGGTCCAAGAAGCCATTGATACACTTCGGGGAAAAGGTCCAGCAGATTTAACAGAACTCTGCTTAGTACTCGGCAGTCAAATGGTTGTTGTTGGAGGGAAAGCCAAAGATTTAGACGAAGCCCGTAAAATGTTAATTGAAGTCATTGATAATGGATCCGCACTTGATATCTTTAAAGACTTTATAAAAAGCCAAGGTGGTAATCCAGCAGTTGTCGACTCACCAGAGTTATTACCACAAGCTGAATTTTCATTTGAAGTTCCATCAAAAGTAAGCGGATATGTATCTTTCATTGAAGCCAATGAGATTGGAACTGCTGCAATGTTACTCGGTGCAGGCCGTGCAACAAAGGAATCAGTAATTGATTTAGCAGTCGGAATCGTCCTTCATAAAAAAGTAGGAGACGTAGTCACAGAAGGCGAGTCACTTGCAACGATTCATGCTAATTCTAAAAATGTGGAAGAAGTATTAGAAATTCTTTACAAATACTATGAGTTTTCAAAACAACCATCTATCGCACCTCAATTAATTAAAGAAATCATTACACAATAGAAAGTCTCAAAAAAGCGTTCTCTATGGAGTGCGCTTTTTTTAGTATAAGGATATCAATATTTAGTATTGATTTTTATTGTATTTGATATAATATTCGAATTTTAACTATTTCTCAAACGGCAGAGTTGCCAATACACTGAAATAATTGCAACTTTAAAAATTATATTACGTTTTAATTAAAAAAGAGAAAGGGGATTTTTCCAATGAGTAAAGCAATTATTTTTGATATGGATGGAACATTATTTCAAACAAATTTAATTTTAGAACCTGCCTTGGAAGCAACGTTTAATGTGCTTCGAAACGACAAGCTATGGGATATGGAAACGCCGATTGAACAATATAGAAAAATTATGGGTGTACCACTACCGATTGTATGGGAAACACTTCTTCCAAACCATTCTTTAGACGTTCGAGAGAAAAGTGATGAATTTTTCCAAAAAAAGCTAATTGAACTTATTACTTAAGTTTCGCACCCCTA
>NZ_ALJG01000171.1 GCF_000286315.1 Paenisporosarcina sp. TG20
CTATTTTCAGTGTACCATAAAAAGAACATATGTTCCACTCGGAGGCAGGAAGAATTGCATAAAAAAATGCTGAAGTGCCAAAAACCTATTGTGTCGATGAAAATACTCTTAGGCTTGTTCTGCTGAAGAATGGGATTTCGTGATTTTATCCTTATGGTACGTGAGCCCCTTACAGCTTACATTTAATCTTGTGTTCTGTGAACTGTATACATCTATTATGCTTAATTTAAAATCAATTACAATACCAATTTCAGAAAACTCTATTTTATTATATGTTTTTATTTTGAGTTTTAGAGAATACAGGCTACACTATCATAAAGAAATATGGTTTAACGATAAAAAGGAGAATGTTAAATGTTGGTAAAAGAACTCATAGCTTCTATTGGAAGCAATAAAGTGAGCCAGACTGAGTCGGATCTTTATAATTTCAGTAAAGATGAATCATCCCATACACCTGTAGAACCAGATGTGGTAGTGTTTCCTGAGTCGCAGGAAGATATACTTGAGGTTTTAAAAATTGCTCGTAAATTCCATACTTCTGTGGTGCCATATGGTGCTGGATCTGGTTTAGAAGGACAAGTTATTCCCATACAAAAAGGGATTTCCATGAGTTTTGAGAGGATGAATCAAGTTGTAGAGTTTCAACATGAAGATATGTTAATCACTGTACAAGCTGGTATGACAAGACTTCAGTTGAATGAATTCGTTAATAGACATGGTCTGTACTTCCCTATTGATCCCGGTGCTGATGCAACTATTGGTGGTATGACTGCTACAAATGCGAGCGGAACGACTGCAGTTAAATTTGGTTCTATGAGAGATCAACTTCTTGATTTAAAAGTCATTATGGCAGATGGCAAAGTCATTCATACTGGCTCCAAAGCAAAAAAGTCATCTTCAGGATACCATTTGACCGGGTTGTTCGCAGGTTCTGAAGGAACTCTTGGAATTATTACTGAAATTACTTTACGCTTACATGGAATTCCTGAACATACCATTGCAGCAAGATGTACTTTTAAAACTATTGAAGAATGTGCATCTGCAGCTCAGACAATCTTAATGAGCGGCACGCCTGTACTTCGAATGGAATTAGTTGATGCTAACAGTATTAAACAAGTAAATGAGTATGGTGGATACTCATACCCAGAAGAAGCTTCTTTATTTTTCGAGTTTTCTGGTTCTCGATTATCTGCTACAGAAGATGCTGAAACAACTAAACTGGTATGTACTGAACTAGGCTGTCAAAATTTCGTAACAGCAATAGGATCTAATGAACGAGCATTACTTTGGAAAGCACGTCATGAAATGGCTTATGCGTATAGACATATGAAAGGAATGTCATCAACAGGTGCTGATGTATGTGTGCCGATTTCTAAACTTCCTCAAATGGTAGAATACGCTCGTAAATTACTGGATGAGAGTGGTCTACACGGCGGAACCTTTGGTCATGTAGGGGATGGTAATTTCCATACTATTGTCATGTATGATCCTACTAAGACGCATGAAAAACAAAAAGCGGACCATACCAACGACCAATTGGCTCTATTAGCGATTTCGTTAGGTGGAACCTGTACTGGAGAACATGGCGTTGGACTTGGGAAAAAGAAATTCCAATTACAAGAGCATGGCGAGGCCCTTATGGTAATGAAACAAATGAAAAATTTACTCGATCCTATGAATATTTTAAATCCTGGTAAAATTTTTCCTTAAGATTCGTAAGAGAGAATTGTGTTGCTGAATCGAAACCTATAGCTACTGAATCAACTTAGGTTTGTTTTGAATTTGTAAGCCCACTACACTTTATAATCTTAAAATGAACAGAGGACCAAAATGACTATGTCAATTTGGTCCTCTGGTTTTTTATGTGGCTAGTTTTATTAAATTGTACACCTGTAAAAGGTATTTAACTGTCGATTAAATCGGTTGTTTTAGTAGTTTTCCAACTTGGAGCGTGATTTTTCCAACTTGGAGTCTCAAAATTCCAACTTGGCATTCCGTTTTTCCAACTTGGACTCCAAATTTTCCAACTGAGCGACTGCTCGCCTTGATTTCCTTTAAAAGATCCAACAGAATTCTTCAAGAATACTGGTAAATTAACGGATTTTTCTTCAATTCTGTGAAAATCATCTATACCTTAAACCCAATTGCTTGTTTGGTGGCACGGCTAGCCTTTGCCACTTTCTGTTCGTGACAATTTCTTAGCTCGTTCTCATCATTATAGTTCCCATATTTTCTCTATTCCAACTTGGATCGTGATTTTTCCAACTTGAGGACCAAAAATCCCAACTGAGCAACAGCTCGCCATGATTTCCTTTAAAAGATCCACCAGAATACTGTTAAAATAACGGATTTTTCTTCAATTCTGTGAAAAACCATCTTTACTTTCAACCTCAATTGCATGTTGGGTGGCACGGCTAGCCTTTGCCACTTTCCTGTTTGTGACACTTTTTTAGCTAGCTCGTTCTCGTCATTATAGTTTCCATATTTTCTCTATTCCAACTTGGATCATGATTTTTCCAACTTGGAGTCTCAAAATTCCAACTCGGCATTCCGTTTTTCCAACTTGGACTCCAAATTTTCCAACTGAGCAACTGCTCATGCCATTTCAGCTAACGAAATGTTAGTCAGAACACTCAAATAGAACAATATAACTTCATTTCTTAAGGAGTACTCCAAAAATAATCCTATAACATTATATTTTTCTGTTCCCATTACCTTTACCAATCTCTTTTTACAAAAAGAAAATAGCGGTCGAGATAATATCTTCGACCGCTTTCTTCAATAATATGTGTCAATTCTTTCATTTAACCAAAAGCAAACAAAAACCACTCCTAATTAGAAGTGGTCAGCTTTTAATAATTGGATTTGTTCATTCGATCTGCTACTTTGTAAGCATCGTAGATTCCCCAAATCCATACAATTGGAAATGTTATCCAACCAATTAATACGAACACTAAAGCAGAATTTATAAGTTGCACAACAATTAAAATTAAGCCCTTCATGATTTGACCATTATATATTTGCCCGACGCCGGTCCAAAAGAAACTTAATACTGCGGCAATACCTGGATTTTTTAGCATATAATTACCTCCTGAAATTTCATTTAATATGCATACGTTTCCGAATCAATAAAGTTTCAATCGAAGAATGCATTTTACTCAAATAGCTATTGATATTATAGATAAGAAACTTTTACTACACACAATGTTAGTAGTGAGGTTCAGAGATGTCAAGCCAACAACCTTGTTTCTAAATTATGCGGAAAGCGCCCAAATATTCGTCCAACCTACAATGCAAAGAACTAACTAAACCATTACGCAAAATTCTTTTTTGATTCATGAAGATACGGATTTTTTAATTTTGTGTTTTTTCCACATGTCATCGGCTGCACCGGATCCTAATACTACCGCTGCAATAATTAAAACAAGACCGAATATATGTCTACTTGTAATAACTTCATCTAAAAACATCGCGGCACCAACTAAGGAGAATACGGTGTTTAAGTTCATAAAGATCGCAGCTTTGGATGGTCCTGCTTTCCCAACTGAGTAGTTGAATAACATATGACCAACTGCAGTACCAATCATGCCACTACCAAAGAATGCTAGCCAAAAGATTGGTGGCACTTTAAAAAATTCTTGTATCTCGCCTGGTTCCTGAACTAAGCTTATTAAAAGCAATACGAAGGAACCTATTAAAAACATATATGCAGTAAGCAGTCTTGGATCTAATGTTTTAGCAGCCTTACTAATAACCAGATAACTAAATACTTGGGCAACTATCGATATGAATACGAAAACATCTCCATAAGATAAACCTGATGTCCCCTCACCAGCAGCTAATACTGTTGCACTGACACCAACTAGTCCTAGTGTAACCCCTATCCATTGTAATCTAGAAGGATAAACCCTCATGATTAAGGACACGATTACAGCTGTTAAGACAGGACCCGTTCCAAGAATTAAACCAGCATTTGAACCAGATGTTAGGGATAATCCAATTGATAAAAAGTAATGGTGGCAGACGACATTAAGAAGTGCCCCCAAAAATATATATTTCCATTCTAGCTTTGTTGGTTTTCTTACAATTCTAAGCGTTGCTAGAATTGCAAAAACGGTTAGACTTGCTAAAAATATACGAAATGCGGTCATTGTAACGGGACGCACTTCGGTTACTAAATATTTTACGGCTGGTAAATTAAAGCCCCATATAATCATGACAATAACGAGAATTACGTATATCTTCCATTGTTTCAAGTAAATTTCACCTCTTTGATTGTTTCGTATTACGAAAAACAATAGTCTAATTTTAATCCTTTAACCAACTAAAGTAAATGATTATTTCCTAGTAAATCCTTGTAATTTGTAGAAGGAAGTATCCATATAAGGTTAGTTTTGGTTGAAAAAATTAATCAAAAATAGAGCATCCAAAATGGACACTCTTTCTTGAAAAAGAAGTATAATCATTTTTCTATGTCTGATGAATCTTTTTGACTGCGTAAAGGAACTTCTTTAATTACAAATGTTAAAAGTGATGCTATTCCCATTATAATCGCTGCAAGCAAAAACACATTTGATAAAGCATGTGACAATGCTTGTTGTAAATGGATTATTAGATTATTAAAGAATGGTAACATTTGTTCAGACAATTGACCGCGAATCAAATCAATTTGCGTATGGTCTAATAAAAGATTAGGATCTTGGAATTCACTTAAAGTTGTTGTCGCTTCTTCAGGCATACTTCCTGGATCTAATGAAGCCAGCTTACTTTTCATTGATGTGTTAAGCACAGTTCCTAAAACAGCCACCCCAACTGTTCCTCCCATTACACGGAATAATTGAGTGGACGATGTCGCAACACCTAAGTTTTCTGGGCCTACTGAATTTTGAACTGTTAATGTAAAGACAGTTAGACCCATGCCTATACCAATGCCAACTAATATTAAATAAAGAATTAGTAACCATTGAGAAATATTTATATCCATTTGTGATAGTAAGACGAGACCAACAACAGAAGTCATTAATCCTATTGTTGCTTGACGCTTATATTTCCCCGTTTTAGTAATCAAGTTACCTCCCCAAGCACTCGAACCAACTAAGCCGAGTGTCATAGTCATGGTAATAAAGCTAGAATGAGTAGCCGAATAGCCCAAAACCCCTTGAATAAAGTAAGGTACATACATAAGGCTACCGAACATCCCAACCCCTACACAAAATCCAATAATATTCGAAAAGGTAAAGTTCATATTTTTAAATAAATGAAGCGGTAATACTGGGCTTCGCGCACGCTTTTCAGCCCATATAAATAACCCAAGCGAAATGATTGAAGCTGCGAACAAGCTTAATATCATCGGAGAAGACCAATCGTACTGTGTTCCTGCCCAAGAAAAGGCTAACAACATCGTCACCAAGGTTCCAGCAAGAAAGAATGTGCCTAAATAATCAATGGTTTCGTTTTCCCGACGAGCTGTTTTTGGAAACAATTTGAAAATCAAGATGAATGCAACAATACCTAATGGGAGGAATATCCAAAAGACCCACTTCCAATCAAGATTATCGACAATATAGCCACCGATTGCAGGACCGATAACACTAGAAACACCAAAGACTCCACTCATTATCCCCTGCCATTTTCCACGTTCGCGAGGTGCAAATAAATCTCCAACTGCTGTAAATGCTGTTGGAATAATAAGACCAGCACCTATACCTTGAATTGCACGATAAATGATTAGTTGTTCAATAGTATCCGATGTTCCACACAAAAATGCACCAATTGAAAAAATTAAAATACCTATTAAGAAAAAGGGTTTTCTCCCATAAATATCTGACAACTTTCCTGCCACGACAGTCATAATAGCACTGGTTAACATAAAACTGGTAAAGACCCAACTGTAATAATTTAACCCACCTAAGTCAGAAATAATTTTAGGTAAAGCATTACTCACTATTGTTTGGTTTACAGCTGCAAAAAATAGGGCAGCAATAATGGCGATCATTATGGTGACTTTTTCTTTGTGTTTTAAATCTTCCATAGAATTAAACCTCTTTTTCATTCGGCTTAATTTTTTGAAGAATGTCGATAACCAATGTCATTTCTTCATTTGAAATATCACCAAAAGTTTTATTGAAATAAGAGTACACTATTTCATCCATTTTTTTAACTAAGGTTAGACCTTCCTCAGTTACTGTCAAATAAACCGTTCTTCTATCCCTATCATTACGTTCTCGAATGAGGTATCCTTTTTGAACTAGCTTTTCACTCGTTAAAGTGACGTAGCTACTTGTCGAGTTTAATCTACGCGCCACATCAGATACGCGAAGAGTTAGGTCATCTTCTAAAACTCGTAGGAGTGTGAATTCATTATATGGAATGTATTCTTCAAATTCTATAGCGAAATCTTGTCTTACTGTACGAAGTAAATATCGAAAAGAACGAGTAAATTCAAGTATTAAACCTTTGCGGTTGTCCATTGTGATACTCCTTAAGTATTAAATAGTTTAGTAACTTAATTATTTTAGATTAAGGTTATCTAATATGAATGTCAACTTTGGAAACTTATCAAAACAAGACTAAAAGATCATACTGAATTGACTTGGTTTTCTGTGCAATATACGGTTATATTCAAAATAACACCATTAAGAATTAAAGAGGAAAGTGTTAATTTGCTCGAGAATCTGATTTATAAATCACTCATATTAAACTTACCTTACCTGTTTTAGTGAATTCTTATTTAATTCTATTCTCTTACCTACATATCAAGACATTAAATTTATTTAATGTATTGCCCAGGAAATATCTTATTCGAATTGTAGAATAAAGTCGAATTATGTTCTCATTTAAAGATTTATACGAAAACTTTTTCTCGAAATATAAATAAAACAAAATCCCTTGCAGTATA
>NZ_ALJG01000172.1 GCF_000286315.1 Paenisporosarcina sp. TG20
TTCTTTCGCCTTTGTTCCATTATGCGCTCCTGCGGGGTCTCGTCTGTCTCGCTTATCCCACAGGAGTCGCCACCTTTCACTGCAATCATTCTCCTGTTTAAAATAACCATGATCAAATTAGTTTAAAAATTAAATTTTAAAAATCGTCCTATCTTTTAAATTGAAAGTACCAAACATTTAAATAGGTCGATTTTTTCATGTACAATTCAAAAATTACTAAATAAGAATAAATCACTGAAAAAAAATCACTTTCTCTGAGAGGAAGTTTGCATCACAAAAAAGGAAATCCTGACTTCACGAGTTAACAAAAGTTACATCAATGAAATTTATTTTAGCATGTTAGTCTCCATATACTAAAAACACCATGAACACTGTGTTCTTTGCACATCAATTTTATATGCTTTCTTATGTTTTCAAAAAAGCAGGAAACGCGATTTATAGCGCTTCCCACTTTTTTAGATTATCCTACTCATACTTTAGCTTATTGGAAAGACCTTTAGTAGAAGTACCTGCCCTTTTAGCTTTCAAAATACAATTACTATTTAAGCCTAAATGGATTCTCTCCAATTACTGATTCAGAGGACTTCCAAATTGTAATCGATACATTTGTTCATAACGTCCTCCAAGTAATACTAGTTCATCATGTGTACCCTGCTCGACAATCTCACCGCGATCTAAAACTAAAATGCGATCTGCAGTTTTAATAGTAGAAAGCCGATGCGCAATAATAAATGTTGTCCGTCCTTTTTTCAATACATTCATTGCGTGTTGAATGATTTCTTCAGTTTCAGTATCAATATTTGAAGTGGCTTCATCTAAAATCAGGATTGCTGGATCGAATGCTAGTGCTCGCGCAAAAGATATTAATTGTCGTTGTCCCGATGATAGTGTACTTCCTTTTTCAATTACTGGTTCATCAATTCCGTTAGGTAAGTGCTTTAACACACGATCTCCACCTACCGCATTAAGTGAAGCTTCCACTTTTTCACGAGAAATCCGATCATCGTCTAAGCTAACATTGGAAGCGATGGTACCTGTGAATAAATATGGATCCTGTAAAACAATGCCCATATGATCACGAATTGTCTGACGGGACAAATCCTGGATATTCCTACCATCAATTGTAATTGCACCTTTAGAAACGTCATAAAATCGGAATAATAAATTCATAATTGAACTTTTCCCTGAACCCGTATGTCCAACAAGTGCAACTGTCTCTCCTTTTTTCGCTTCGAATGAAATATCTTTTAATACATATTCTTCATCTTTATAAGCAAACCACACTTTATCAAAACGAACATTTCCTTGATAGCGTGTGATTCTTTCATCATTTACTTCTTCCCCAGGTCGATCCATTAACCTAAAAACTCGTTCTGCAGCAACAAGTGCATGTTCTAACTTTGCCAGCTGGTTTACAATACCCGATACTGGGTTAAATAATCGAGTGAGATAATCAACAAATGCATATAACACACCCACTGAAATCGCTGTCGATGCGGTTAATGATGCCCCACCGAAATACCAGATGAAAAGTACAAACGTTATTGACCGTATTGCTCCAACTAAATTATGAGAAGTACCTGCGTCTATATACAACAGTTTATTTTGATACTTATAGTGCTCACGGTTCATGACTTCGAATTCTTCTTTCATCTGTTCTTCACGACGGAAAGCTTGAATAATGGTCATTCCTTGAATAGATTCATTTATCATCGCGTTCATGTCACTGACTTTTCCTCTAACGATATGATTATATTTAGATGCATACTTCCTGTATGTAATCATCCAAATATACAGAATCGGTAAAACAAACAATGCAATCGTCGCCATCTTCCAATCAAGGTAAAAGAGTGCAATATAAATACCAGTAATGTACATTCCACTAGATGCGAATTGAGATAAAACCGTTACGTACAATTCGCGAATCGCTTCCGTATCATTGGTAATACGAGCAACTACTTTTCCTGCTGGTAGATTATCAAAATATCGAATCGGCAGTGTTTGAATATGTTGATACACATCGTTCCGAATTTTTTGTATGATACGGTTGGCAGACTTTTGTAATAATAAATACTCTCCATAACGGAAAATTGCTGCAACAACTGTTAGAGCAAAAAACACACCCAGTAACATGGCTATTGGTTCAAAATCTATCGAACCCCCATCCGCTCCCGCAATATGGTCGTCGATAATCTTCTTTGCTATAAGTGGACCTGCTAAATCTGCAGCAACAGCAACAGTGAGTAAAGACATACCCATAATGAGTAACTTTTTATATAGAAGGGCATACACCCAGAGTCTTTTTCCTGTACTCATGACGTCACCTCCTCAATTTGCTGACGATCGAACTGTTCCTTGTACCATCCCTCTTTCAATAGCAACTCCTCATGGTTACCCTGTTCAATGATTACACCATCATCTAAAACAACTATCCAGTCCGCATGTTGTATAGCTGACAAACGATGAGATGTGATTATAGTTGTTTTCCCGCTACGTTCTTGTTGAATATTTTTAATTATTCGCGATTCAGTTTTAGAATCAACAGCTGACAACGAATCATCTAATAGTAATATTTCAGGGTTTTTTATTAACGCACGTGCTATTGAAATACGTTGTTTTTGTCCACCTGATAAAGCGACTCCCTTTTCTCCAACAAGCGTTTTTAGACCTAGTGGAAGCATCTCTAAATCTTTTTGGAAATATGATAATCGAATAGCTTTGTCAACATCTTCATCTGTTGCGTCTGGGTGCCCAAACAGTATATTTTCTTTTACAGTCCTTGAAAATAACACGTGATCTTGTGGAACATAGCCAATCCAATTTCGAACTTGGTTTTTCGTTAGACTTTCAATTGGTTCACTTGAAAATGACAACGTACCACTTCCTACTGGATACTCACGTAGCAATTGCTTCATGAATGTGGTCTTTCCACTACCAGTTTTCCCTACAATTCCAAGTGTCTGACCTTCTTCAATATGAACATTTATATTGGATAAGTTAATGGTTGGCGATGTAGGATATTGAAAGCTTACTCCTGAAAACCTAATACTCCCCGGTCGTTCTAATGACCCAACTCGCTTCGGATCTTTCACGTCTTCTTCATAATCCAGTGTTTCTTGAACACGATCGAGAGAAGCATTTCCCCGTTGCATAACATTAATTAACTCACCTATTGCGAACATAGGCCAAATAATCATTCCAAGGTAGATGTTAAATGCAACCAAATCACCAAGAGTTATTTGTTGTTGAGAAACTAGATATGCACCGTAACCAAGTCCAATCATGTAACTAATTCCTGTTAGTACTTTGGTTATTGGATTAAATAATGCATCAATTTTTTCCACTTCCATATTCTTCGTATAGACGTCTTCTGTCATCGAAGCAAATTGTTTCTCCGATGCACGTTCCTGTACATATGCTCGAATTACTCGAACTCCTGCAACAGCTTCTAAAACACTATCATTCATGTCTCCAAAAGCATCTTGTGCTTTCATGTATTTCTCATGAATACGTTTACCTAGAATTTGCATGATCAATGCCAGAATTGGTAGCGGCAATAAGGCAACAAACGTTAATTTCCAACTGACCAAAATTCCCATCGTTATTAAGATTGTAAGCATATAAAGAGATGAGTCAATCAGTGTTAAAATTCCGAAACCCGCTGTAGTTGATACTGCTTTTAAGTCATTCGTTGCGCGTGCCATTAAATCACCAGTTCGATTTTTTTCATAAAACGATGGTGTCATTCGTAAAAACTGTCTCATTAATCGTCCACGAAGTTGTTTTTCAATGACATAAGCTCCACCAAAAAGTTGATACTGCCATATGAAGTTACTTATATAATTCACAATTGTGACTGCAATAAGAGCTAGAATAAAAGTCAATAATAATTTTGTAGTTAGTGTTTGTTGATAGATGGCATCAATTGACTCCCCTAACAACCACGGTGGAACCACTTCTAGAACATTTGTTACCATTAGTAAAGATACAGCTATTGTATAACGTTTCCAATTTTCTGCGAAAAACCATTTTAATTTAAATAATACTGAGAACATACCATTTCCTTCTTTCCTATTACGGTTTAGCAAAACTAACCACCTTCTAGAGATTCCTTGATCAAAAGTTGTTTCTTTTGTTGCTGATAGTTCATCGTCAGCACTCCTTTTCCTTTTTTATTTATGAAATAGCATAAAGCTATGAACACCAATTTTTTACATTAAATGAACACAAAAAAGTACACGCCCTGTTTCCAGATGCGTGTACGCATGAAAATAGGTACAGGTTTTCGAGCTACCTGTGCCTTATATGGGTCAAGTCAACGAAGGTTTGGAAGTAGGTACGAAAGAACTATGTAATTAGGCGCATTTTTAAATTGCTTAATCATGGCGTGTATCTCCTTTTCTCCCAATTTTATGGTCATTAATCTATTATAATAATATTTCATTTATTGTCAAGAGTTTCCGGAAAATATAATTGTGTTTATAGATTTTTATCTAGGGTATTTAGAAACAGTAAGCATGAATGCAATTCGAGGAGCGATAGACAATGGAAGAACACAAAAATATTGAAGTTCGACGAGAAGAAAAAACTGATAGTGGTTTGGTAGGCGCGACCTTTATTAAATACTCTGCATACTTAATTATTTTCTTTGCAGTTTTATGGGTATTAATTAACTATGTATTTCCTATGTTTAATTAAGAGAGTATACCTTATTAATTTAAGAAAGGAGTTCTAAATCATGTTTAACAAAATGATTGTTGGTTACGATGGATCAGAAGGAAGCCGAGCAGCACTAAGCCGCGCTGTTGATCTTTTACGTAACAGACCAGACACTTCACTAATAGTAGCTTATGTGAACGATTATGAAGAAGTTGGACAAACTTCCTTTTTGAACGAGAATTTAGGCACAGCCCCTGTGTTAACGGATATAAATCAGGCCCCAACAGTTCCACTTGATGCTGATAACCAATTGGCCAAGGAATATGAAAATAAAATGATTGAATCTATTCAGTTGGAGTTAAATAAACATCGTGTTGAGGCTAGAGTCGAAGTAATTACTGGACATCCAGCAACAGCACTTACCAATTTAGCTGAACAAGAAGAGGTAGATGCAATCGTTGTTGGAAACAGTGGTAAATCAGGATTCCAAAGATTTTTCGTCGGCTCTATAAGTGAAAAGATAGTAAAAGACTCACCATGTACAGTTATCGTAGTAAAATAATTTATTTATTCGCTCCTAGCTCATTAGGAGCGTATTTATTTTATTAATAATCTCATTTAACATATACTATGAAATATTAGAGAAATTCATTTGTATTAATCGATGAATTACTCTAATTTTTTGATTCATACTATGTGTAGACATAGTGCATGTTGTAGTAGGACCCCAATTAGGAGTAGTGAATACATGAAAATCGCAGTGCTTTTTAGAAATGACTTACGACTTCATGACCATCCAGCTCTATCTCAAGCACATCTCGACGGGGAAATTTTACCGATTTATGTATTAGAAGAGGATTTGGGTGCTGCGTTTAAATACTGGACTCATCGTCACTTGGAATCATTACAAACTTCTATTCGTGAGCTTGGAGGGGAACTTTTTGTTTCGAGTACTTCATTACCAGATACGATAAAAGTACTTAAGCAAGAGTGTGGAATAGATGCAGTTTATTTCAATAGATCCTATCATCCAATGCATTATATAAGGGATAAAGAATTTGCAATAAAATTATTTGATGATGGATTAGTTGTCAAAATTTTCGAGGGAACAATGCTCCTTTCACCATGGGATTCATTGAAAGAAAATGGTGAACCCTATAAAGTGTTTACACCTTTCTATAAACAGTTTCGAACAAAAAATATTCCTCAAGCCGTTTCTCGTATCAGAGAAGCAACATTTGTGAAGATTAACTCAAATATGAAATGTATTTCTTCGGATATCAATATGCTGAGGCTCGTCCCTTCTATTAATTGGACGGATGGTATAGATACTGCATGGTTAGTGGGAGAAGAGGCAGCAATTGATCTCGTAAAAACATTTATCGACGAGGACATTTCTGCATATAAGTCGAAGCGTGATTTCCCTTCGATCTCAGGAACTTCCCGAATTTCTCCATACCTAGCTATCGGTGCACTTTCCGTCCGTAGTGTTTATCACTATGCATTGAATATGCAACCAGACGTAAGTGAGGCATTTATCCGACAATTAATATGGCGCGATTTTGCTTATCAAATGTTAGTACACTTTCCCCATACAACTAATAAGCCACTCAACGAAAAATTTACTAAGTTTCCTTGGTTGAATAATGAAGAACATTTTCAAAAATGGTGTCATGGACAAACTGGGATTCCTTTAATAGATGCAGGAATGCGCGAGTTGTGGTCAACCGGCTTTATCCATAACCGGGCACGCATGAATGTTGCCAGTTATTTAACAAAACATTTGTTAGTGGATTTTACAAAGGGAATGTCTTGGTTTAAGGATACATTAATTGATTCAGACATTGCTAATAACACTTTTGGTTGGCAATGGGCAGCTGGAAGTGGAGCGGATGCAGCTCCTTATTTCCGCATATTTAATCCTTATTTACAAAGCAAGAAGTTTGATAGTGAAGCTCTTTATATTCGAAAATGGATTCCAGAGCTTGCTGGTCTTTCGAATAAAGATATTATGGAACCCGATCAAGTTTCTGAAGAGGATCTGAAGAAAGCTGACATCGTACTAGGCGAAACTTATCCATATCCAATAGTCACCCATAAAGCAGGACGTACGCGTGCGTTATTAACTTATGAAGAGATAAAAAAATATGGTTTGTTTAGTGTAAACTAAATGTACTTATCTCCTAGTTAATGAATGACCGAGTGATGTTACATTATCATTCGGTCCCTTTCGTTATAGACAGTCTTACGGTAGATGTTGCTATGGGTACTATTAAGAAAAACCGGGTAAGTGCGCCCGGTCCTTTAAGAAAGTATACAGCATCCACA
>NZ_ALJG01000173.1 GCF_000286315.1 Paenisporosarcina sp. TG20
AACGGAAATCACTAGACTTAAATAGAAGGCTATCTTATAAAGGACCGGGCAGACTTTGCCCGGTTTTTCTTATTGAAGCTATGTTGATGTAGATTTGTTCAAAGGAACCTATGAACCTTCATGATGAGATACTTTCATATCGCTAACAAAAAACTGCTCCCTGTAAAAGGAAGCAGCGAACGGATGGATATTTAATTTTAAAAGAAATATAAGCCAAAGCTGATAACAATACCACTTAAAATTAGAACGAATAAACAATATCCCATAATATCTTTCGCTCGTAACCCCGCGATTGCAAGAGCTGGTAAAGCCCAGAATGGCTGAATCATATTAGTCCATGCATCACCCCAAGCGATCGCCATCGCTGTTTTAGAGTAGCTAACACCTAGAGTTTGAGCTGCATCCAACATGATAGGTGCTTGCACAGCCCATTGTCCACCACCAGAAGGAACAAAAAAGTTAACAATTCCAGCTGAATAGAATGCGAATAGGGCGAAGGTATTTTCATTCGAGATACTAACGAATGCTTCAGACATAACTCCAGCTAAACCAGATGCTACCATCATGCCCATAATCCCCGCGTAGAATGGAAATTGTATGATAATGCCGCCAGCTGTTTTCACTGCATTTGTAACAGCAGCCAAAAAGCGTTTTGGTGTTCCGTGAAAAATGATTCCCAGAATCACAAAAATTAAATTAACGATATTTAAGTTCAAATCGAAGCCTTTTGTTGCAAAGTGATACCCTAGATAAACTAGTCCAAGTGCACCAATTAAGATTGAAAGCACATAGCTATTTTCCATTTTAGCAGCAGGTGTTAAGTCACCAACTTCTTCGACTTCTGTTGGCTCAATTAATAATTTGGGATCAACGATGAAGGTGTCTTCTTTTCTCGGCATCATCCATCGGTTTAATAAAGGAACTGTGATAATTAACAACCCAACAATCAGTAGGTTATATACAGAGAAAATTGTTTCACTTGTTGAGATTATCCCTATCTGTTCAGCAAATGGGTGGCCTTCTGTCGCGATGGATAAAGGAATTGATCCACCTAAACCACCATGCCAAACAATAAATCCTGAATAGGCACTTGCGATTAATAAGCGATAATCTACACCAGGTAATTGACGTGCAATCTCTTTTGCAAATAATGCCCCAATGACTAAGCCGAAGCCCCAGTTAATCCAGCAAGCGATTAAGGAAACAAAAGTCACTAGTAATATAGCAGAACCAGGTGATTTTGCTCCACTGGCCATGGTGCTAAGTAATTTCTTAAAGACAGGACTGCTGGCTAATACATGTCCAGCGACTAGGACAATCACCATTTGCATAGTGAATGCAAGTAACCCCCAAAAGCCATCGCCCCAATAAACTACCATATCTAGTGGACTTGAATCTGTTAAACCAATTCCTAATGCAAATACAAGTAAGGTTAAAATAGCAACAAATATGTATGGATCCGGTAAATATCGTTCCATTAGTGTGTTCGAAAAACGTGTAAGAGTTTTCATTTTATTTCCCCTTCCTATTGTTATTTCTTCCAATATATACTTTAACTTATGCTGAAAGTTTATGATATACGAATTATTAAACTATTCGAAGAAAATTCTTTATTTAGTGAAACAATATAGTTTTTAATCGGTCTAATAAAATAACGAGCTGTTGAAGAAAGGGAGCGATAAAGATTAAAAAGAAAAGTATGTGGGTCATTGCTGCTTCATTATTTGTGGTTTCCATTGTTTTATCATTTGCATTTTTAATTGATAAAGTGACTGTGAGTGCTTCATCTATTGCGTTGACAGAACAAGGATGGAAAGCTAACTTCTCCTCCCCATTAAAAGATTCTGCTATTCAAGATGGGGACATTTTCATAGTGGATCAACAAGGTAATAAAACGGATGCTGATATAAACCTTCATCAAAACGGTCACTCTATTGAAGTGACTGGGATGAAACCTGGCTCATATAAGCTTCAAGTAAATAAAGAAGCTGTAATTGCGGGGTACTTTAAATCCATGTCAACCAACCAGTTATCCTTTACGGTCCATGATGAATTGCAATCTGTTAAATCGGAAAAAGAATTAAAAGATTACTTTATAACGCTTCGAAAAATGTTTAATCAAAGATTTTCTCATGTAGAAGAGAGCACAACGGAGTCCTCAGCAGATTCTAGCAATAAATCTTCCGGAACGGGAGGAGGAGAGTACTCTCAAACCAATAATCAAGTAGAGGGCGTTGATGAAGCAGATCTCGTGAAGACGGACGGAGAGTATATTTACTCAATTATGAATGGGCGAGTCGTTATAACTGATATCCGAAAGCCTTCTGCTATGTTGAAAGTCGCAGAGATTCAACAAGAAGAAACATTCTATCCAATGCAATTATTTTTAAACGGAGATACATTAATTGTATTAGGTGACAAACAAACTCAACATGAGCTTCCGGATGTCTCCTCTTCTAATTCAGATAGAATAATGCTTCCACATATGGGTTATACGAGTTCGACTAATGTTAGGTTCTATGATGTGAAAGATGCTAAGAATCCCAAACTAGTTCGGGAAATTGGCACTGAAGGATATTTGAATGGTGCACGCAAAACAGACAATATGCTATACTTCGTAACCAATGTTGCACCTAATTATTGGATGTTAGAAGAAGGCGGAGATGTTGGGCTCCGTCCACATACATTTGATAGTAAAAAAAGCGACAAAGCTTCGCCTATGTCATACTCCGACATATCCATTCTACCTGGGACTTTAGAGGGGACATATAGTGTTATCACCGCCATGGACCTTAATAATCCAAAAGAATCTCAAGTAGTAACAAAAGGTTATTTAGGCGGTAGTCAAGCTATGTATATGTCAAAAGAAACGCTATATTTAACAGCACCGATTTATATGCCAAGAACACAAAACAATAACAAAATGTCTAGTACTATGTGGAATCCACAAGCAGCAAACACAGAAATTTTTAAATTTAAACTCAATGGGACCGCGGTAGACTTTGTTTCGTCGGGAGAAGTGACAGGTATGCTACTCAATCAATTTTCAATGGATGAGCATAAAGGATATTTCCGTGTCGTTACAACAAAAGGCTTTGCATGGAATAATGAAGAACCATCTGAGAACAATTTATTTATTTTAGACGCAGGAATGAAACAAGTAGGTTCAATTGAAGGGCTTGCAGAGGGAGAACGTATATATTCTGCTCGTTTTATGGGAGATAAAGCTTATATGGTGACATTTAGAGAAACGGATCCATTGTTTGTGATGGATGTGTCAAACCCTACGTCACCGAAAGTATTAGGAGAATTAAAAATCCCCGGATTTAGTAACTATTTACATCCATTAGATGAAAATCATTTAATTGGCTTTGGATATGATACAAAATCAATGCCAAATGAAAATGGATCAGAACCAAGAATTATTACTGGAGGAATGAAAATTTCTTTGTTTGACATAACGGACTTTTCTAACCCAAAAGAAAAAGATGTGGAGATTCTTGGAGGTCAAGGCACCTATAGCGCGCTTCAACACGATCACAAAGCATTATTCCAACATCGTGAAAAAGGATATTATGGTTTCCCGGTGACATTGTATGATGGCTCTAATCAAGAAGGATATGGAGAATTCTCTGGAGAAGGGGCAATTGTTTATAAAATTACGGCTGAAGAAGGAATTGAACAAGTTGGAAACATGATCAATAAGCAGAATTCAACTCAAACACATGAAAACTGGGAGAACTCAGTTCAACGGATGCTGTATGTAAGAGACTCACTATATACTATTTCCATGAAAGAAATTAAGAGTTATGATTTAAACACGTTTAAAGAAACTGGCATTGTCACATATTAAAATGAAGGCAGATTACTAAGCGCATAACTTAGTATCTGCTTTTTTTATATTGGTAAAAGAAATGAATTTCAGATATCAACAGCTAGCTGTTTCTCCCTATTAACGTAATCTAAGATCTGTAGTTTTAGTTGAGTCTATTAAAAAAACTACTATTCTTTGGGATTTACTTATTATAATTAGGAGAGAATTGGTTAGTTGCCCCAATAACACAGAAAGTTGCCCCAATCAGATAAATAGTTGCCCCAATCAGAAGAAAAGTTGCCTCAATAAGATGAAAAGTTGCCCCAATGAAGGCAAAAGAGCTAGGAAAAGATGAAAAAGTAGCTCCAATCAAGACAAAAGGGTCAGAAAAAAATGAAAAATTGTCTCAATCAAGGAAAAATGTCCAGAAAAAGATGAAAGAGTGGCCCCTATCAAATCAAACTGACCAGAAAAAAATGAAAAGTAGTACAACTTAAGCAAATTGTACAGAAAAAGATACATATATGTTCCAATTAAAGCTAAGAATTAGCCAATTAGATCAAGTTGAAATCAGGCCAATGTGAGATGCACTCTTTCATTCGTGTTAGTTACAGATACAGTGATAAACTCTCCTGTCTATACATTAAAGTAACGCCAAGACTTAAAGACAGTATTAAAAGGCCGAAATTGTATCTTCGGCCGCCTTGAATTTTATAGAGTAGTATTTATTCTCTCATCCACCCAAATCAGTAGGCTTTTTGCGCGAGTCGGAAACTTAATCCGCAACAATTGAAATATGTTCAAATGCAGTCACGTCAAACAATCCAGTATCGGTTAATTTAAGAGAAGGAATCACGGGTAGGCTGAGAAACGATAAGGTAAGGAATAAATGAAAATTGTTCGTTGGATGGATGGTGTGCAAGGCTTCATGCAACTTAGATAGAGACTGAATCGCAACATCTAAGGGTGTTTGCGTCATTAGTCCAGCGACTGGCAAAGCGACTGAAGCCAGAATCTGACCCTTGTTTACAACGACTAATCCTCCTTGCATATCTTGTAAGGCTTGAATGGCAATTATCATATCGGAATCATTCGTGCCGAGAACAATTGCATTATGTGAATCATGTGCAATGGTTGTTGCAACCGCACCACTTGGTAACCCGAATCCTTTTACAATACCTAATCCTATCGTGTGTTTTTGATGATGGCGTTCAATCACGGCTAATTTTAGTTGATCCCGTTCAATATTGGGAGCGAATAGTCCATTCTTTACATCGACGTGTTCAACCAATTTATTAGTTACAAGTTGGTTTGGAATAATCTCGATAATATTTGCTTTCTCCCCTTCGAGAAAGGGAATTGCCAAGTCTTCTAATCTTAATGAAGGTAAGTGAACTGATTGGCTAATGCGAACTGAACAGACCTCTTGAGCGGTTGGAGCGTTACCCATCACGCCTTGTTCAGCTACTTTAACACCATCTTTCCATACGGAAGACACGTCAAAAAATTCAAGATTATCGAGAATGATAAAATCTGCTTGAAAACCCGCTGCTAGTGCCCCTTTATTCGACAATCCGTAACATTCAGCCGCATTTAAAGTGGCCAATTGAATAGCTTGCAGCGGTTCCATTCCTTCCGCAATCGCCAGTCGAATCGCATGGTCAATGCTTCCTTCACTTACCAATTCATCTAAATGCTTATCATCCGTACAAAATAAGAATCTTCGGGCGTTATGTGGAGTAACAGCAGGCAGTAAATCCTTTAAGTTCTTGGCAGCAGAACCTTCACGGATTAATACATACATGCCCTGAGCGATACGATCTCGTGCTTCATCAGCTGTCACACATTCATGGTCGGTTTGAATACCAGCGGCTCGATATCCACGAATTTCTTCACTTTGTAAACCAGCACCATGGCCATCAATTCGTAAGTTTGCTTCCTGTGTCATTGCAAGTTTTGCAAGCATTCCGTCATCCCCAGTTAGAACGGACGGATAATCCATTACTTCCGCCAGTCCAAGAACGCGAGGATGGGAGAGAAGAGGCTGTAAGTCAGATGCCTCTAGCTTTGCACCAGCGTTTTCAAATGACGTCGAAGGTACACTAGAAGGAAGCATCACATAAATATCCATTGGGCTTTTTTCTGCATCTCTTAGCATGAATTGTATTCCTTCAACACCAGCCACATTTGCAATTTCGTGGGGATCGGTCACAACTGTGGTTACCCCATGAGGAAGTAATACATCTCCGAAAGCAGACGGCGTTAACATTGACGATTCGATATGGATATGACCATCAATTAAGCCTGGAACGACATAGCGTCCCAGTGCATCTACCTCATCAATTGCTTCAAATGAATTAGTAGAATCAATCGCAACAATCATCCCGTCTGTAATAACCACGTCTGCATTTGTCCAAGTTAACGAAAACACATCGGCTACATATGCGTTTCGCAGAATGAAATCAGCTGGTTGTTTCTTCTGAGATACCGCAATTCGTTTTTTAAGTTTTTCTATTGTAGGTACCATTTTATTCTCTCCTTATTAACAAACTTATAAGTTTTCTTTGTTAATGTCATTGTTATCAGACATAGTGTTTGCTAATTATATACGCTTTACAGGTTAAAACACAGTAGAAAGACGAAAATCTTATATTTAAGTATTGGGATTTACTTTAAATTAGAGGGTGAAGAATATTTTAAAAAGGTAATGCAATTTGGTACAAGTTACTCTCCTATATGCGGAGTGTATCTTGTGCTTTTTTAACAAAAATTAGAAAGCGAATAAATTAAGAGTGCCATAAATCCAGTATTCCCGGTATTTTAAGGAGTAGGTTCTAGTATGATACCGCTGATTTGCTCTCCAGGCGGACCGCCCGCAACGGAAATTATACTGGAAACCAAAGTCGATACTATATGGAATGTCCTTCTAGACTGATACTAAAATCATTGGTCTTAAAGGACCGGGCCGACTTTGCCCGGTTTTTCTTACAATATTAGAAAGTATATGACTATAAAGTTCCAAAAACCCTGTATTCATGGTGTTTTTAGTATATAGACACTAACATGCTAAAACAGAATATCTTTAATTGATTCTCGTTACTCCATTATTGTGAGTGGTGATTGCCTATTTAGAAGCGCAGTTTCCTGCAGTGGTTTGCATCATGAATACTGAAATTCTGGTATTTTGAGCAA
>NZ_ALJG01000174.1 GCF_000286315.1 Paenisporosarcina sp. TG20
CTTTAGCTGTGGGAGTTGTCAGCAACCAATAGGGGGATTATATAATGGATAAACAGTCACTTCAAAAGTATCAAGAGTTTAGCGAAGATAGATTTACAAAGCGGATTATTTTCAAAAAGTCTAGTAGCACTGCCTTCGTATTAAATTTCTTGCCTGGACAACAACTGCCTTCCCATACTCACCCAGGTTCTGACGTATTTATCATGACACTTGAAGGAACAGGGGTATTTACCATTGATGGTAAAGAAGTAAACGTGATGAAAAATGATTTTGTACATTGCAGTGATCAAGAGCAGCTTTCATTTAATAATGATGGTGCAGAACGCGTTAGTCTTTACGTTGTTTTGAACAAGATACCGAATGATTAATACGCAGAAATATTTAAAGTAATCATTATTAAAAGTAAAAGCAAGCCGATTTTGGCTAGCTTTTACTTTATCAACTTACCTTCTTCAAGTAGTTTTTCAATAATAACCCGTTCTTAATCCCTGCTTTTCAATCTACGTTTCCATGAAATCCTACAGCATGATTTTGATTAGGTACCAAATTATTCAATACCTGGTAAGCATCCTCATATAAACCAAGTCTCATGTAAGTACTAGAGTTCATTTCTATGCGAGCGACAAAGTCTGAACCATTTAAGTTCGATTACAAATAGGTTTCAGCACCTAATAGCTCTACAACTTCTATTGTCGTTTCAAACGTGGGCCTTATGGATAGAAAGTACGAAGAGACTTCAAATGAAGCTGAAGTCTCTAAAGAATGGTATTTACCTTTTATTCGCGTTTTGTTTTTGACCAAGCAAACTACTAGTATGAGCTTACATTGATTTATGGTTGAAAGGACATTTTCCTTTTATCGGCTCAATGTCATCTCCAATAAAAAATTGCTTCCATTCATTATGATGAGGATCGCCAAAATGACTTATGTCCGGGTGCTTTGGCAATTCATCCCACGCTTCCACACGTTCACGAACTTTATCACGAGACATGATGCCTCCTTTTTCCGTTCCTTCTAGTCCTTGAAAGATTTTACGTGGTTGAAATCCCAGTACCATGGAGTTTCCTAAATGACGTGTCTTTCGTTGCTTATAGGCTGGTGCATTGGCAAATACGAAAATTGGTTCACCATGAAAGTGGAAATCCCACAAGTGTTGCTCAGGGTCACGAGGAGCATTTTCGGGCCATGCGATGGGGTCTACTTTATGTAAATACTGTAGAATATCCCAAAACTGTTTGCGATATTGCTCTAGATCATCTTCAACTTTAAATGGTTCTACAAATACAAATAAGCCATGTCGTTTATGCTTTGGATTTTGAAATAAGTCTAGAAATCCTTCCAAGGTTTTCGGCAAATTGGACCAGTCATCTTGCGTTATATAGCCATAACGTAATTCGCCTTTTAACTCTCCACCCATTCCAAAGTGACAAGGAAACGTTTTATCTGTCACTATGTTGTGAAATGTCTTATATTCATCGATGAGCCATTTAGGTAAGTCTGTTCGGGTTGAAAAATCCTCTTTCATTAATAAAGCCTGTTGGTTCGTTAACATTGAATCTCCTCCACCACACATTTTATTATTTTACCTAGACCATTTAGAACTAATTCGATTCATAATAGTGAGTTCTACCTTTTACTATCATTCAATAACTGCCCTGTGGTCAAAGCAATAAAACAAATCGGTGGGGATTTGTTTCTCTGCTTTGTAGAGTTTTGTTTCTCACCCTGCGATTGGGCCAGGACAGATTTACCAGAAACGTTATTATGCAAAATAAGTAGATAGCAGACTGGGGTTATTGTAGTAGGTAGTCATATCCATCGCAACCCCATTGACACGATAGTAGCGATGGGCGAAAATCTTGAAGATTATCGTTACAGCTACATTCTACTGATTGGGATGAATCAAAGCCTGGCCTGGTCTATCTTTTTTAAACCGGGAACTCTTGAAGGATTTGCTGCCGTCCTCCTATAATAAAAACGGCCGAAGTTATCCTCGGCCGTTGAACTTACATCAATCCATGGATTAACCAGTAAATGAATCTTGCTTCATCTTCGTTACCTGGCTGAATAAGAAGTTTTCGTGGAAATGCTCCGGGGTTTTCTCCACCAACTAGCATTGGCTCCACATGTTTATTTAATCTTCTTCCGCGTTCCAGTCTAAACTTGTACATGTCTTGGCTTAATTCATGTTTTTCCATCAAAATTTTCAAGTAATGTGCCACAGCATGATCCTCATGAGGATTCAAATCACCCAATACCAAGTATGCATCTTTATATGAACCAAGTCGTATGTGAGCACCCATCAATAGCCACCGTACACCTTCGGGATTGTTTAATTTTAATTGAATAATTCTATTGAATTGATTTACAGCTTCTTTATATCTATTCTTCGTCATTAGCCATGCACCATAATTAATAAGAGCGCGCAAATACGGACTGTTCAATACATAATACCAAGCTCGGTCATGTGTTGAATCAAGTTCTATTTTTGCAGTATAAAGTGCTTCCAAAAGATGATTCTCAATCTCCACTTTATTTGTGGACTGTTCAGCTAACAATAGGTGTACGTCAGAAATGCCTGAATTAATGGACGCTGCTTCATTTGTAAATTGTATTCTTAGTTCTTCTGTATCAGCTTCGTATGCTTGATAACAAAGCAGTTGCGCTCGCTCCGAATCGTTAACTGGCTTATAGTCTTCATCTTCAATAATTTCCTCACTTATAAATGCATTAGACGTTTCGATCTCTTCGAAAGGTTCTTGCCTCGTCCGCATCATCGTTTCCCACACGTACTTTTCTGTTGTATGAGGATCCGTCCCCATATCAATGAACATGGTAGGTCTATCGAACCCCATCGTTTCTCCCTCATTTGACGATTGAATTGTTTCGAGCATAGAGTCACCCACTTGGTTTCTGTATTTCGCAATTGTTGAAGGCGAAACATTGAAATAAGTAGCAATCTCTTTTTGGGTAGCAGATGGAGGCCCGATTAAATTAAAATCATACAATGATTGAATAACTCCAGAAGCAACAGCACCTGGCTTCTTCGCTCTGACTGAATTGCCTAATAAGAATGCAGTCAGCATAGGAACCCCTATGTCTTTGTCAAACCCATAATCCTTTAAATAACCTTCTGTTAATTCAATCACTTCTTCTTCAAATGGTGTGAAGTTAAATGCATGTTTTAATGAGCCAAACAAACGATAAATCGAAAGATAGTCTATCTCTGATTTCATCAATTCTTCGCGAAGTTGGTGAACTAATTTCGGTCGATCGTCGGGAATAAATACTATAGCGTTCGTCCCAGATAGTCCATTTTCACCGAAACGAGGGTCAGGCATGACAATACCAAAAAGTCGGTCACCAATCTGCGACTCAGTCTGGCCACTTAATATGACATACACCTTGTCATTTGTTTCATCCCGTATGATGAATTGATCATCATTTATTTCCAATACTTCTGCGAGCAATAGAAAAGGATGTTGCCAAGAAGTTAACACGTCTATTACTTGTTGACGCTTCTGTTTATTCATTTGTGTTTTCAAATAACTTCTCCATAAGTCAACATGTTCTAGATAAATATATGTACCCATTGCAATCTCATCAATTAACTCAGGTTCAAGAATATCTTGAATCTCCGAATTCCATTTACGCGAACGCATTTCCAACTCGCTAAACTCACGAGGGGCAAATCCCTCATCCCAGAAACCCATATGGATACGAAGAAGCTCTTCTTCGACGATTGCCGTGAAGTCCAACACATTTGTCTTCCCACAACACTTCTTATACTTTTTGTCACTTCCGCACGTACAAGAATCATTACGTCCAACCATAACCAACACCAACTTTCTTTTCCATTCGTACTAAAATCGTATCATATTGAAGGCGATTGAAACAAATACACATCACTTTACTACTTCTTTAGATAAAATCATGGACAGTATTAATCGATGCTCTAGCGATTATGATTAGTAAAAAATCACAATGTCGGCCGTATTTACGATAACCGATACTATTCAGCAATTAGTCATGAGATAGATTGAACCAAAATATAGCCAGGTTCCTCGGTAAAATGGAAGAAATGATGACGAAATAATTCTGAATGATATAAATGCCCACCTATTAAATAGGTGGGCATTAGTTATCTTACTACAGTCGAAGAATTTATTTCGACAGGATACTTCTTAAAATCTTGAATTTAGTAAAATATCTTCCCTGGGACGCGAATTCTTATTTTCTAAATATATATTTTAAAAGCCGCCGTAGGAATCATGATCCTACGACGGCAATGTTTATTTTATGAGTTTACTTATCTCTCCAATGCAAGATTTAATTCACTCTGAACTTCGTCTCCAACAGCCCCACGGCTACCGAAAATAGAGAAACTATCATAGTTTAAAATAAGATCTTTTGTCGGTGTTGGAATCGTTGTTTCATTGACTAATAAAATAGGTGCATTATTTTTTGCGGCTAGGACAGATCCGGCTAGTGCATCTGGGAAATTACGTCCCGTGGCAACATAAGCTTTACCAGTGCCCATTGGCAGTTTCGATATGATTTCTTTGCCTGTGTCGAAACGGGTTGCCCCACCATATCTCACGGGTTGAGGGAACTGCTGTGCGACATGTTCACTAATGACACTAGTGCTTCCGACAAGTATGGTGTTATTTTTGCCAACCATTGCATTTAGTGTTTCAGCGGGCACTCTATCCGATCTTGTTAATAAGATTGGAATTCCATTTTTAGCTGCGTATGGTGAAATTGATAGAACATCTGGGAAATTGAATCCATAAGCAATAATGGCTTGTTCAGATGGCAGTCGCTTCGCAATTAAAGCAGCTGTTTCGAAGCGATTTTCGCCACCGATTCTCTCAACAACCAAGCCCATTTGTTTCAACTTGATTTCAACATCTAGTGAAACTGCTCCTTCACTTCCAAGGATAATCACTTTCTTCGCATTCAAACGCTTGATTTCAAGTTCCGTAACTTCTACTAATCTTGTTGGTCGCGTTAATAGAATAGGTGCATTCTCTTTGTAAGCTAAGGGACCTCCAGCTAGAGCGTCAGGGAAATTAGTTCCAGTAGCAAGAACTACTGTTTCAGAAGAATTCCAGCCTTCTTGAGAAATAGAAACTGCTGTTTCATAGCGATCTTCTCCAGCAATACGATTCGTCTCTTCAAGAGACTTGACAACCGTTATTTTCGTTTCAGCACTTACATTTCCTACTAAATCTGTAGCGATCACCATTAAAATTTCATCTGCTTTTTGATTAGGTATCACAACTGAGAATTTACCATCCGTAGGTGTCGTTCCTGTGCCTACAATCGTTGTTCCTACCTTAATTATGATAGAAGATCCTGCTTCTGCACTTCCCGTCACACTCGTTGATTTATCAGTTACTTCATTAACTGTTGGCATTGTAGGTGCGGTAACATCTACAACCGTCACTTCTCTAATTTCACTCGTGTTTCCAGCAGTATCAGTAGCGGTTACTAATAATTGCGTTCCTGCTTTTTGTTGTGCGATTTCAACTGTATAGTTGCCTTCGCTATCCACTGTTCCTAAACCTATTTCGGTCGTACCTGATTTAATTTTAATCAGTGAACCTACTTCTGCTGTACCGCTAACACTTGTAGATTTATCCGTTACTTCGTTTACCGTTGGAATCAACGGGGTTGTTGCATCTGTTACTGTAACTTCTACTGGGTCACTACTATTCTTTGCAGCATCAGTAGCAGTAATGGTTAATATTGTGCCTGCTTTTTGTAACTCTATTAGAACCGAATATCCCCCTTCGCTATTAACAGTATCTGAACCTTTTTCAATCGTTCCAGATTTTATAGTAATAAGAGAACCCACCTCTGCTGTTCCCGTCACACTAGTAGAATTGTCTGTCACTTCATCTACTGTCGGAGCCGCTGGTGCTGTTATATCTATAACTGTAACTTCTTTTGGCTCACTTATATTCCCTACATAATCTGTAGCTATGACTGTTAATTTTGTGCCAGCTTTTTGTTTTAGTATTGTAGCTACATATTTTTCTTCAGTATCCGTGATCGCATTTCCGATTACTGTCGTTCCTTCTTTGACTGTAATCGTGGATCCAGCTTCCGCTATACCCGTCACACTTGTTGATTTGTCCGTTACTTCATTTATTGTTGAAATGATTGGTGCTGTTACATCTTTTACAGAAACCTCTTTCACAATGCTACTGTTTCCAGCAGCATCCTTAGCTGTTACTAATAATTTAGAACCCGCTTTTTGTTGTTTTATCGTAATTGAATATGCACCATGGGTGGTAGTTTTCCCTGTTCCAATTACAGTTGAACCCACTGTTATAATTATCGAAGAATCTGCTTCCGCTGTTCCGGTTACATTTGTAGATTTGTCCGTTACCTCATCAACAGATGGTGAAGAAGGTGCTGTCACATCTTCAACTGTAAATTCCCCACTACTTAAATCGAAATCTACACCTTTGATGATTGTAGTGTTTAGATTAGTGTCTTTAATTTCTATTGAATCTACTTTCCAAATTCCTTCTTCACTACTCCCAGAAATGGAGAATTCTCCATTAAAACTACTTGTATTATTGTCAAAGCTTAATTCAATTGAATTTTTATTTTTACTTATAGGAGCGATGTAATGGATCGTAGCTTCCTGTAATTTTGTATCATCAGTAGCTTCAAGATTTATCCTTACAATTTCTCCTGGCTTTACAGAATTCTGCTCTAATGAAAGCATGCTAAAGGTTGGTGGATTTTCTTCTTTAAAAAAGGTGAAATTCCCATTCTCTAATTCTTCATAGTTATCGTCATGAAGTCCTGTTATATTTCCTGCAGTGTCATAAATGCTTAACCTATATAAATCAAATGTTCCCAACTCAAAAGTATTGGTGATTAAAAGGGTACCTTCAAAAAATTTAGTTTCACTGTTATAATACAAACCTACTGAAAAAGACTTATCGGTTATTGGTGAAGAATAATAAATATTTCACTAGCGTTGCATTAAAAT
>NZ_ALJG01000175.1 GCF_000286315.1 Paenisporosarcina sp. TG20
AAAATCAACAGTGATAAGAATATATTTTTAAAAATCAAAATAAAAATTCATTCTATCTTGTAAAAAGAAAGTACACAAACCTATATAGGATGATTTTTTATGTGCAATCCAAATATTACTAATACTCACACATAATTAATTCGAATACTAAACAAGAATGTATCACTGAATAATTCACTTTCACTGGAAATTCAAGATGAAGCGTGTGTTTTTTTAAAAAGGAAATCAAGCCTTCATATTAATCGGTTTCAAGAAAGTAACGCCAAAGAAATGCCATTTTAAAATGTTAGTCTCGATATATTTAAAAACATCATGAACACTGGGATTTTGGAATCCTAGATTTATATACTTTCTTATTTTGTAAAAAATTCTGAGGATACCATAGTATATGGTACCTCAGAATTTTTTTGATTTAATTGGGAATAATCTATGGTGGACAATATTTATCGTTACAAGTATCATTATGACAGAATTAAAAAACTGAATAATTATACATATAGGAGGAGTCACCTTTGAAGAAATTTTCCATATATAACTGGTTATTATTCCTAGTTCCATCAATTATCGGAATATTCTTATTCATGATTCCATTCAATTTTCAGAACGAATGGAAAATACCTATTGCTATTTTAGCTAATATGGTTGCTGGTTTAGTTGAACCCATAATGCCTTGGATAGTTACTATTGTTCTAATTATAGCTGCACTTGGTTCAATTATTTATCAGTTTATAAAGGCTTCTGATTCAGAAGGACAGACATTTATCGAAAGATTGTTCAAAGTACACATGTTCTGGACAATTGTGCGTATTATTGGAGCGGTGTTTGCGGTGATGGTTGTTGCTAATATTGGACCTGAAGCAGTTCGAAGCGAAGATACAGGAGGTTTATTGCTTTCACCTACTGGTCTATTATCGTTCTTATTTACAATTTTCTTGTTTGCGGGCTTGCTTTTACCGTTACTTCTCAACTTTGGTTTATTGGACTTCTTTGGTACCATGATGATTAAAGTTATGCGTCCACTTTTTAAATTACCAGGTCGTTCATCCATCGATGCCCTTGCTTCTTGGGTGGGAGATGGAACTATTGGCGTCTTATTAACAAGCAAGCAATATGAAGAAGGTTATTACACGAAAAAAGAAGCTGCAATTATTGGAACGACATTCTCTGTTGTTTCTATTACCTTCTCTATTGTCGTGCTTGAAGAATTAAATTTGGGTGGTTATTTCATACCTTTCTATGCGACTGTTGCCGGTACAGGTACTGTGTTAGCTCTTATTATGCCTCGCATATTCCCTTTGTCACGTAAAGCAGATGAATACATTGATGGTCGTCCTTATGATGAACAAGCGGAAAAAATGCCTGAAGAGTATAACTTGGTAAGTCACGGTTTAGAAAATGCATTATCAACAGCTAATAAAAACCGCTCCATTAAAAACTTCTTTACAGATGGATTAAAAAACGTCTTAGATATGTGGATTGGTGTTGCGCCAGTCGTTATGGCGTTCGGAACCATTGCATTAATGCTTGCTACTTTTACAGACTTATTTGTTTGGTTAGGTAAACCTTTTGAACCTCTATTAATGGTTTTGGGTGTACCTGAAGCGACTGAGGCTGCACAAACAATGGTTGTTGGATTTGCGGACATGTTCTTGCCAGCCATTTTGGGTGGACAAATAATTGAGTCTGAAATGACTCGTTTCGTAATTGCAGCAACTTCTGTCACACAACTAATTTACATGTCTGAAGTTGGAGGCTTGTTACTCGGATCTAAAATCCCTGTAAACATTTTAGATTTGCTCCTCATTTTCTTGCTACGTACAGTGCTTGCTTTACCAATCATCGTTGGCGTTGCTCATTTATTGTTTTAATTAAAAGCCTTGAACCCGTTCCGCTAATGCCGGACGGTTTCAAGGATTTTTGCCCCAAGCGTTTGCCTGATATCGTCATGAAAACCTTGAAATAATGCTGAGTGGACGAAAATCATAGTTGAGTGGACGAAAACATAAATAAAGAAGATACATAACTTCTATAACTGTTGAAAAATGTTGATAACGGAAAAACAAAAGCCTACTTAACTAATTTAGGTAGTTAACTCCACTTATACATCTGAACCTCAAAAATAAGGAAGAGCGCGAAGTGTTTCCACTTGCGCCCTTCCTTTCAGCTATTAGTTGCCGCTATTATTAGTTGAATAATCCTAGCCACCATGGATAATCAAATTGACCTTCTGAAATTTGAATAAATGTACCCATTATCCCAAGGTGGGTAATGCCATGTTCATGTGCCACGATTGGTGTGTAAGTTGAGAAAATCACAAAATTTATTGTTTCAATATCCACGGAAAAGTTTGAAGTACTAGCTGGAAGTTCCCCATATCTTTTATCAGAAAAGGCTACATAGTCTTTTTCGGTTGGATTACTAAGTGCAGCTATGATAAGAAGAGTAAGTAATGAACCTATGAGCAACACCTTAATAAGTTTTTTCATAACTCTCCCTTCCTGGCATCCTGCCCCTACTATCTATCACTCACTCACTCACTCTCGAATGTCTAGATGGTTTCTTTTACTCTATAGGTTTCGGCCAAATCATTTCTTAGCGATGCTTTCAGAAATTTACCGACTGAAGTTTTTGGAATTTCATTTAGGAATACGACATTGTCTGGTACCCACCACTTGGCAAATTGACCTTCCAAGTATGAAAGTAGATCCTCCTTCGTCACACTGTTTACATATTCCTCTTTCAGTACCACACATGCCAGTGGACGTTCTTGCCATTTTTCATGCGGGACCGCAATTACTGCCGCTTCAAACACAGATTCATGCGTCATTAGAGCGTTTTCAAGATCAACAGAAGAAATCCATTCGCCTCCACTCTTAATCAAATCTTTTGTACGGTCCGTAATTTTAATGTAGCCATCTTCTGTCATCACCGCAATATCTCCTGTATATAACCAACCATCACGAAATGCTTCTTCAGTTCGTTCATCCTTATAGTATTCACTTGCAACCCACGGTCCTCTTATTGTTAATTCACCCATTGTTTTACCATCCCATGGAACTTCTCCATTTTCATTTACAATGCGAACATCCAAACCAGGAACGGTCATTCCTTGTAATGCACGCATATCGATCCGTTCATCCATCGATAAGTTATCCATCGCGGACGTCAATGTCGATAAGCTTACAATTGGAGTAGTTTCTGTCATCCCGTAGCCAACAATAAATGGAATGCCATATTTCTCTTCAAAAGCTCGAATTAAGCCTTTCGGTGAAGCAGAGCCTCCGCAAACAACGGCACGCAAGGACGATAAGTCACGAGGATTTTTCTCCTGCTCTTTTAATACACCAAGCCATATAGTTGGTACTCCAGCAGTTAAGCTAACCTTTTCTTGTTCAACTAAATCAAGCAATAATTGAGGTGTAAACCCTGGTCCAGGTAAGACTTGAGTCGTTCCAAAGAAAACGCTGGCAAATGGGAGTCCCCAAGCATTTGCATGGAACATCGGAACAACAGACAACACAATATCCCGCTCTGATAACCCCATTACATCGGTTAACCCTAGAGCAAAACTATGTAACACGATTCCACGATGTGTGTACACGACTCCTTTTGGGTTGCCAGTAGTTGCTGACGTATAGCACATGCCAGCTGGCGTATTTTCATCTAAGTCTTCAGGGAACTCATAGTCATCTGATGCTTCAGCTAAAATCATTTCATACGAAGAGACATTTTCAAGAGACGTTTTAGGTAGATCAAACCCGTCTTGCATAATAACGTAGTGTCTCACAGTTTTTAATAAAGGTGCAAGTTTTTCTATGAGTGGCAATAAATCAGCATCTACAAGTAAAATCTCATCTTCTGCATGATTAATGACATACGCAATATGTTCAGGGGACAGGCGAATGTTAATCATGTGCAAAATAGCTCCTGAACACGGTACACCAAAATATGCTTCTAAGTGACGATGATGGTTCCAAGCAAAAGAACCTACTTTCGTTCCATGCTGCATGCCAAGCTTCGTTAAAGCCTCTGCAAGTTTACGTGTGCGCTTGCCAAATTCTTTATATGGAATACGATGAATTGTTTCTCCTGTCCGTGAAATGATCAGTTTATTCGGGAAAAATCGTTCTGCACGTTTGACAAAGTCGGTTAACAATAACGGGGTTTGCATCATGGTACTCCATCTCCTTTTAGTCGTTTTTAAGTATACTTAACTAGCGTTTCATAATAACGAGATTCTCTCGATTTAACCAATGTGGATGTTGATTTAGCTCTGCAGGATACATAATAGGTGTCACGCAAAAATCTGTCTCTAGTGAAATGAGTAGCCACTTTTCCCATGTTCGCGACATGAAGAACTCAGAAATCTGCTTATGCATGGTACTTTCAATTCGTTCAAATTGCAGAGATTCCCATTCTGGGTGTTCTGCAAATAGACAAAGATTTTTCCAAAACTTTTTTTCTAATGCTCCTAAAGCAACGAAACGTGCATCTTTTGTTTCGTATATATTGTAAGCAACATATGATCCATCAATTTCAGGGATGCCATGTTCTGATAACCCAGAAGCTAAGTATTCCAGATTCGTTCCTTGGAAAGTAGCCATAGCATCCGTAATAGACACTTGGAGACGTGAGCCTTCACCTGTTCGAAAACGTTGTACAAGTGCAGCTAATATTGCCTCACTTACAGCAAACCCTCCAACATAATCAGCTAATGTGTTTTTAGGAACTATTGGTTTCCCTTTACTGTCAGTCAGTTGAGAAAGAACACCAGATAAAGCGAGATAGTTCAAATCGTGGCTGCCAAAACTTGAAAGTGGACTGTCTACTCCATATCCTGTCATCGAGCAATACACTATCAATGGATTTAATTCTTTAACTCTCTCGTAACTAAACCCAAGTCGGTCCATTACACCTGTCCTGAACGATTCTAGTAAGACATCTGCATGTTGAATATGCTCTTCGAGTAGTGCTTTTCCAGAAGCAGACTTCAAATCAATATTTATTATTTTCTTTCCTCGATTATTTGCCCTATGAACAGCGCCACCGCTCATCGAAAAAGCGGGGTCTCCTTCAAGTGGTTCAATTTTTACTACATCTGCACCAAAATCAGCAAGCCGCATCGCTGCAAACGGCCCTGGTAAGTAATAGGTAATATCCAGTACCCTTATATTGTCTAGTGGCTTCATATTTTTATCACTCCAATTCCTTACGAATCTAGTATTCTCCTAATAGTCTAGAAGGGTCTTCCGGAGATTCCGTCTACATATTTATCCTGAGCGAACCAAAATATTTTAAGTGACTGGTTCTCCATTAAGAGATTCACGTAATTGGTATTTCAAAACTTTCCCTGAGGCATTTCTTGGTAACACATCTGAGAAAAAGAACTTTTTCGGCACTTTATAGCCAGCTAAACGCTCCCTGCAAAACTGCTGTAAATCCTCATCAGATATCTGTTCCTTATTTTTTGAAACAATTATTGCTGCAACCATTTCGCCCCATTTCTCGTCAGGCACACCAATTGTGGCAGCTTCTAATACTAGTGGGTGGCTATTAAGAACTTGTTCTACTTCTACGGAATAGACATTTTCCCCACCCGAAATGATCATATCTTTTTTTCGATCAACTATTGTTATATATCCGTCTACATCAATCGTTGCTAAGTCTCCTGTTAACAACCAGCCATCTGAAAACGTTTTTTGTGTCTCTTCTGGTTTGCGGTAATATTCTTTCATAACTGTTTCGCCTTTAATTACAAACTCTCCGATTTCTCCAGGTTTCACATCTTCCATTTGTTCGTTTACAACTCTAATATTAGTAAAGAACATGGCTGTTCCACCTGCGCCAAGTTTTGTTTTATGGTCATCAGGAGACAAGAACACACCCCCTGGACCCGCTTCTGTTAAGCCACATAAATTATAAAACTGCTCTGTGCCGAACAATTCCATTGATTTTTCCACAAGTGCGGGTGCCATAGGTGCTGCCCCGTAGCCACAAGCTCTAATAGAAGATAAATTATAGTTGTCACTATTCGGTACTTGTAGCATCGCATTGTACATTGCTGGAACTCCAAAGAATATCGTAATTCCATTGTCTTCAATTGCTTGTAAGGTGGTCACCGGGTGGAAATCACGCTGTATTACACTTGATGCCCCTAGCATAATGGCGGGGGTTAAGAATAAATTCAATTGTGCCGAATGAAATAATGGTGCAACATGCAATAACTTGTCTTCAGCATTAAGACGTTTTAACATAATAAATGCCATATTGACATTCATTATTCGTTGATGATCAAATAGTGCTCCTTTAGGTTTTCCAGTAGTACCGGATGTATATAAAATCTCAGCATCATCTGTGTTCAATACGAGGATTGCAGGCTCACTTGAATCATTGCTAATAACATTATCCCAAGATAAGTGGCTTTCATTTGACGAAGATGGATGAACGATGAAATGCTTCAATTCTTGTAATTCATCTCCAGCTTTAGTGACGGTCTCTTCAAGATTCTCATCGCAAAATACCGCTACACAATCCGATTGTTCAAGAATATAATGTGTTTCTATTGCACTAAGCCGGAAGTTAATTGGAACAACGGTTAAACCGGCTTTCCAGCTTGCATATAAAGCAATTGCAAAATGATCGGAATTCTTCATGAAAAGTCCAATCTTGTCTCCTTTTTTAAGGTTTAGTGCAGCCAAACCATTTGCCATTCTATTCACTTTTTCATTGAATTCTTTGTAAGAGTAAGACCGGTCTTCACATGTAATACACATTTTATCAGGATGTCTGTTTGCGTTAATTGTTAATGAGGTTGCAAGATTCATTTTATTCCTCCTTAAATTTTGGTCTAGATTGTGTTTTCTGAATAGAATGATTATTCTAGTAGTTTAATTGTAACAAAACAGATGTTGTAAGCGCTACCAAAAGATTTGTAAAATCTTGCATTTTTTTAGAAGAATAACAGTTTTCTTTTATTCCGAAGATGAGAAAAACCGGGTAAGTGCGCCCGGTCCATTAATAAGATAGCCTTCTATTTAAGTCTACTGATTTCCGTTGCAGGC
>NZ_ALJG01000176.1 GCF_000286315.1 Paenisporosarcina sp. TG20
ATTTAATATTGCAATTGAGGAAAGTTAAGTGATTGAAGTGGAAGGCGGCGACTCCTGCGGGAACAGCGCGAGATGAAGACCCTGCAGCGAGCGGAGCTAGTAAAGCGTCTGAGGCCGTGCCCGCGGAAAGCGTCCGCCTAGAACGGAAATCACCTGTACTAATTTGGAACTCATCTGGACTACGTAGTCTAAAAAGGTGACGATTCTTTAATAATCAACAGTTGAAGTTTAAGACATTTGAAAACGAAAAAACTGCGTCAAGTGAAGAGACACGATGGACAAAAAATAGCACCTCTACTGCCTGTCAAAAAGCCAATATTAATAGGATACCTATGCGCCATAAACGCAATGGTATCCTATATCACACTTTCAAACTGGCAATGACGAATCTATTTATTGTCCTAAGTGTCCCTGAAACATGGCGCAGCTACCCGTTTTTTATACAAGTACTTACATCTGCAATTTGCACAATAACACTAAACCCCATTAGTGCCTACACAAATGATTTCCTTCTATCTAATAGGACTAAGAGCTAATAGGTCACCCCATGTGTACTTGCCTCGCTCCTTTATGCGCTCACATAACTCACAAAATAAATAAGCAGTTGTTAGCGCATCTCCAACAGCGGTATGCCTTTCAAATATCCTTGTTTCAAACACAGCAGCATAATATTCAAGATCCTTTAACTCCCAATTTGGTACTAAATAAGATAGCAAATCAAGCGTGTCGATTGAAGGAGGCATTTGAAACTTAATATCTGCACGACGAAGTTCATGTTTAAATACTAGCATATCAAACGTAATGTAATGACCTGCAATGCTATTAGCTCCTAGCTGTTTGGCAAACTCAAATAAGTCTTCAATCACTTGGAGTGAGTCAGGTGCATGTTTTACATCCTCATTACTAATCGATGTCAAGTCGGTAATAATTTCAGGGATATCACGTTTAGGGTTCACATATGATTGAAAGATTTTATTCTCGAGAACGTTTAAACCTACAATCGGCACAGCCCCAACTTCAATGAGTCGGTCGTCCTTACCGACTGAAAACCCTGTCGTCTCCGTATCTACAACTAGAAAACTCATATCATTTAGTGGGGTGGAAAGGGGGAGTTCACTATTTAATCGATTTTGAAACTCCTTTTTCGACCATAGGGCCATTCATTCCCCCCCCCTCTACACTAACCCGCTTTTCTACAAACCCATATCTCGCAACACTGACAGTTGAAAATCCCTTAGAACAGTCAATGCTCTCGACAACAACGCCTTTTCTCTAGACGTTAGCTTTTCTATTAAAACTTTTGAATTTCCTTCTTGTTGTTTTTGTTGAACGCTCTTCATTAACACAAAGTCTAGGCTTTCTTTTAATTCTTCTAACCTATTTTCATCAAAACGATTTAGTTCGTACAACGATTCAAGTTTTTCAAAAGTAGAGCCATCAACAATTTTATTTCTTAGACACGCTAACTGAAGGGAGTGATGAAAAGGGAATAACACTCTTATTTTAAGATCAATTTTCTTTCCTTCACGTAAAATAAACGAAAGGATACGATGCTCCAATGAAGGGATGAGTGTCCCCTTAAGTTCTCTAGCCATTTGCAATAAAAGAATACCCGACCGTTCCAGTTCCTGGTTAATCGCATCCAAAAAGTCGTGATGTAGCAAGCGGTCCCCGCTCACCCATCTCATCGCAAAAAAGTTATAGGCATACAATGTATTTTGTGATGTGCTATTAATCGTCCAACGATGGATACGTTGTTGCCATTCCGCAAGAGAACCTCTCCATATCTTGTTGCTAGCCATCATATCCCCATCACAACGTTTGAAACCTATTTTATCCAACATGCGAACTATTTCCTCAGCAAGTATTTTAAAATAATCATCTATTGCCTTGGTTGATTCTTCATAGACTAAAAAATGATCCTGGTCCGTCATAAGAAGTTGTTCCCCACGACCTGCGCTTCCCATTTGATAAAAAACAAATTCACAAGGTGTTGGTAAACCTCTTTCTATTAAAAGACGTTGCTGAGCCAGTTCAATCACTTTTTTCACGATTTCATCGTAGATCGGTGTCATTGTTGAAACGATTAATCTGATACTTTCTCTTTCTTCTAAAAGGTGACTACTCACTTGTTTAACTTTCCGTGACACTTCGTCTACCGATGCCTCGTCCAATAGATTGATATGTGCCATTACTTGTTGAATCGATCGATGCCGCTGTTTTAGTACATCGGAAAGAGTCAGCATTCCAACTGGTGTTTCCATTTCGTCTATAACAATCACATGACGCAAGGTTGGGTTCTTTTGAAAAATGATTAAAGCGTCATAATAATAGGCAGACCGTTTGATTGTCATGCTTTTATTAATAACAATTTCAAGAAGTTTTGTTGTCATTGGCTTATCTTCTGCAATCGCCGAAATTATTTCTCTCATCGATACAACAATTGCTTGTGAGGAAGCGTCAAGAAAAACAACAGCACTGAGCCCTTCTTTATACATGAATTGTATGGCATCTAACATAGAACTTGTTGGTGGCAGCATAAGCAAAGGGGAAGACATCATGTCTTGCACCCTTTGAAATACTTTTTTTTGACTATCCATCCAACTAGATTGCTGAAATTGCTCGGTGAACGATTGATATACATCCTGAAGTCTAAAGATCACTTTTTCTAAAAAATAACGTTGAACATCAGGTTCATCCCAGATTTCATTTAATAGTTCATACGGAAGAAACAGTCCAAGTGTTGTTTCAAGTGCTTGGATTTCAACGGTATTCGTTGGTTTTTGCTGACTTTTCAACATGGTACTCAAACTTCCTAACCCAATAATTTCACCTGGGCCCGCTAGTTCGAGAACTTCCCTTTCGTGTTGATAGCCAGCTGCATATACTTCTGCTAACCCTGAAGTGACGAGTAATATTCCCTCTCTCTTCTTTCTAGCATTGGCAATTAACATCCCTTTATCATACTGACGTTCTTCGCAGCGAAGATAAAGTCGTTCAAACTCCTCTTGATTTCTTCCTTTAAAAAGAGGCGTATTTTTCACAAAATCTTTAATCGACTTGCCGTTACTTGGTTGGTGGAATGTCTTCTCCATTATCCAACCACACCTCTCCATCTCTATACGTCATCTGTTCTGGATAACGGAGATCTTGAACTTCTTCTTGTATTTTCTTAGAAGGTGGCTTAGTAGCAAGAGAAACGACAATATTTGTTATTAACGCTGCAGCTGTTCCAAAGACACCCGCTCCAGTATCAATAATTCCTAAAATCGTAAAGCCACCATACTTTGCAGCGAAAATGTATCCAAGTGTCACTGATAGACCAACGATCATACCTGAAATGACACCAGCTGCATTCGAGCGCTTCCACCATACACCTAGTAATAATGCTGGGAAGAAGGATGCGGCAGCTAAAGCAAATGCCCACGCAACTATTTGTGTAATTGCCCCAGGTGGGTTAAGTGCTACAACACCTGCAACTAGAGAAGCGATAATAATAGACCAACGACCCACCGACAAACGTTTTTTATCTGTCGCTTGTGGGTTAATTGAACGGAAATAAATATCATGTGATAACGAAGATGAGATAGCCATCATTAGTCCACCAGCAGTAGACAATGCAGCAGCCATTGCGCCAGCCGCCATCAATCCAATAACAAAGATTCCTAAATTTGCAATTTCTGGCGTCGCCATAACCACAATATCATTGGCAATTTGTAATTCTGTCCATTGCAATATTCCATCAGCATTTGTATCTGCAATTATGAGCTTCCCTGTATCTACCCAGGACTTTGTCCATTCAGGCAATGCATTTATGGGAGAGTTCGCCACTTGCGTCATTAGAATGAAACGAGAAAATGCAGCGTATGCCGGTGCTGAAAGGTACAGAAGTCCAATAAATAAAAGTGCCCATGCACCACTCCAACGAGCAGCTTTCATTGTTGAAACTGTAAAGAATCTAACAATGACGTGAGGCAACCCGGCTGTACCCGCCATGAGAGTAAACATAAGAGCTATAAATTGCCACTTTGTCCCATTAGTAAATGGGGTTAAGTAATCCGAGATTCCTAGTTCCGCGTCAAGAACTTTCATTTGTTCTAGTACTTCACCGTAGGATACCCAAGGAAGTGGGTTATTTGTTAATTGAAGAGACATGAAAATTACTGGAATTAAATAAGCTGTGATTAACACAACATATTGGGCAACTTGCGTCCATGTAATCCCTTTCATTCCGCCTAAAGCAGCATAGACCGCAATTAAAACTGCCCCGATCATTGTACCAAAACGATAATCAATTTCTAGTAATCTACCAATAACAATACCTGAACCTGACATTTGTCCAATCGAGTATGTAAAACTGATGATAATAGTTGCTACTGCAGCAATTAATCTTGCTACATTACTATCATAACGGTCACCAATAAATTCAGGGACTGTATATCGACCGTATTTTCGCAGTTGAGGTGCTAACAGGAATGTTAATAATAAATAACCGCCTGTCCAACCCATAATGTAACCAAGCCCGTCATAGCCCAGTATCATAACGGTACCAGCTAACCCAATGAATGAGGCAGCACTCATCCAGTCTGCGCCAATAGCCATACCATTGTAAATTGCAGGAACGCCTCGACCGGCAACATAGAAGTCAGAAGCAACCTTTGCTTTATTGTAAATAGCGATCCCTACGTATAATCCGAATGTTGCTAATATGAATGCAAATGACACAATAAATTGTGAATCCATTATTTCGCCTCCTCTAATTGTTTGATAACCACTACTCTTGCTTCATTTCAGTGATCAATTGGATTTCCCTTACCTATCGATTCATTTCGTGATTCATCAATTCCGTATTTTTTATCGATACGATCACTAATAATTGCATTTAGAAACAATAAGATGATGAACGTCACAATTGCACCTTGCGCCCCCATGTAATAATGTAGAGGGATTCCCATAACTGTAATTTCAGTTAAAGATTCAGCGACCAACACAACACCAAATGAAACTATAGCTCCAATTGCTAAAAAGCTCATTATTAGAGTCGTTCGTGTTCGAAAATAGGCATCTGCCACTTTTTTGTCAATTTTTTTCATTGCATGATCTCCCCTTTCATTTCTAACCTCTTAAATTAAAGATAAACTGTATTGTTTCCCAGAGTGGTAAGGGAACTTTTATAATTTCTACTAATAACAAACTACCAACTGCCAAAAGCGGCAACGCAAATAACCATTTTTTCTTAAGCTTTAATGCTAAAAATACAGAAACTATTGTAATAATTGCAAAAACCCACACCGGAATCATTTTAACCCTCCAACCTGTAAGTAGTATAAAAATGTAGAATTTAACAGATTACTATACAATGAAAATTCTGACTCTTCCTTATTATTCCTTTGGACCCCTCTTTTGTCAAGATAAAAAAATACCATTCGGTATCTAGTAATATTTACCTATAAAAGTGGAATAGGTTCTTTTTATAATAATCCCAAAACTAAGTAATTTTAATTGGTAATTGCTCATAACAAAATTTTATTTTAATATTTTCAATGTGGAAGAAAGTAAAAAAACGACCAAAATTATGTCTTCGGTCGTTATTTATAGGAAGATAGTTGAGGATCATTTCGCCCATAATGGGTTCATTTTTAATATTCATAATTTGTTTTTCACTTAGACACCAACCAAGTATTTCCGTTTTTATATGAAAAATTCGGCCTGGTCGTATTTCCCAAATGGAATTAGTTTTTTATCATTTTAATATCGGAGTTAAAACATTGGCAAAAACTTATTTAAAAAAATCTAGGCATATGTCTATACTCATTCATTGGGTAAATTAAATAGAAAAGGTAGTGTACATCAGGTCTATTGTTAATAATAGATTTGTAGTGTTGGTCGTTCTTTCATCCGGTTTACCATAGAATGCCACAGAGTGGTGGATATTCATGGGGTATACTTCAACCGGACGTAATAATGGTTTTGTACTTCTAGTCGTTCTCTTTATTTAGTTGATTAGTGTTGGTTACAACCAATCAATGGATTAAGTCGGAATAATTTAGATTGACTATCTGAGTAAGTGAATATGTAAAGCCTTTACTTTAAAAGTACGCTTCCCAATGCTTTAGGAACCTTACTATTTTTCTCATACTTTAAGTAATTACCTAGTTGTATGGGATTCATAGTTGAATAATAATTTTTTACTCTTCCTTTTTTGATCGATGCCTTTCTAAACTTTTATAGACATATGTCTATGTCCTTTCTTTTTTCTATCATAGGTTAAATAGATAGCAAAAGGAGGTGAACAGATATGGGTGTTTATAGTGCCGGTTACGGTGCTTATGGATATGGTGCTGGTGCTGGTGTCGGTTATGGTGCTGGCGCTGGTGCTGGTGTCGGTTATGGTGCTGGCGCTGGTTATGGCAAGTGTGTACCAGTTGTTGCTCCAGCAAGAACTAACAACGGATTTATCTTACTAGTCGTTCTTTTCATCCTTTTAATCATCGTTGGTAATAACTACCCAGCGGGTGATGTATGTCCTCCAGGGACGGTACCTGTTGTTTAATAACTAGCCACAGGTTAAAACGAAAAAAGAACTAAAAGGGGATACAAGGAGGTGGAAATTTATGAGCTATGCAGCATTCGGAGGTAACAATGGATTCATTTTGCTAGTGGTTCTTTTTATTCTGTTAATCATCGTTGGTAACAACTATCCAATTGGAGGTGGTTACTAATAATTGATTAACCTAGTAAGAAGTTAAAGGTTTTTCTTAAGGTGTTTTTCCTACATTTTAGGAAAAACATCTTTTTCTCTTTCCTTATAGGAAAAAATAATGACAATCACCTAATCACCTAACACATTGGGATAGAAAATAACCACAGGGATTTAGCAGTTTTTACTTTAGCCCTTTCAAACATTTAAAGTTTTTCAAGAAGAAATGTAATCTTTCAAAAGTATGACATTGCTCCGCTATCAATTCTCTCATACCTTCACCTAATCCAATTGGATTGGAGTCATTAATAGAGGTTGTTCAAAAAGTCCGCTAAAAATAGCTGTCGTATCTCTTCGTTGGCTTGCTTCTCTTCTCCTCACGTATCAACACCATACGCTCCGGTGCTCGAAGGCTACGCCGCCTCGACCTACTCGGCTCTTTTTATGCTCCTTTTTGAACACGCAC
>NZ_ALJG01000177.1 GCF_000286315.1 Paenisporosarcina sp. TG20
AAGAAACCGTTTTCAAACAGAACCCCACTGCTTTAGCGGTGGGAGTGTCAGATGAAAAGAGTTTGTGAGACCAAATATATGCATTAAATGCTAGTCTTTATATACTAAAAACACCATAACCACAGGGTTCATGAAATTAAACTATCAAAAAAGCCAGTCACTCTCAATACGAGTGACTGGCTTTTCTAATGATTTTTTTAAGGTTTGGAAATTTTCATTTTTTTTGCTTCATTTGACAATGATTTGTACAAGGATAACATCATTAGAACCATAATAAAGGAGAACGGGAAGGCTGCAACGATCAGCATGCTTTGCAGTGCGCCTAAACCTTCTGAAGACAATAATATGACTGCAATGGATGATTGTGCAAGACCCCATATCACCTTGACTATGTTTGATGGATTTAAAGACCCATTGGTTGTTTGCATACCTAACACAAATGTTGCTGAATCTGCAGATGTTATAAAGAACGTACTAATTAAAACAACAGCGATAATGGACAACAACATTGACAATGGCATTTCATTAAAAACGGCAAACAATGTTTCTTCCGTTTTTAAATCTAAAGCAGTTAAATCCTTTACTTTGTCTTGTATATTGATTGCAGTTGTTCCGAAAGCGGAAAACCAGAAGAAACTTACAATTGACGGAATCATTAATACTCCGATTAAGAATTCTCTAATGGTACGGCCTTTGGATACACGGGCAATAAAAATTCCCACAAATGGCGACCAAGAAATCCACCATGCCCAATAGAAAATCGTCCAACCATTAATCCATTCTCGATTTCCCACATTAAGAGGTGCAGCACTAAAGCTCATTTGAACGATATTTTGTACATACCTTCCAAGTGTGTCTGTGAACATATTGAAAATTAGTACTGTAGGCCCAAGAATGACGACTAATGCCAACAGAGATACAGCTAATATCATATTAATATTGGATAAATATTTAATTCCCTTACTTAATCCGGACCATGCCGAGATTAGAAACAGGACAGTAACTACTGCAATAATGATAACCTGAACACCGAATGCATTCTCGATTCCAAAGATATAAGACAATCCACCGTTAATTTGAATAGCTCCTAAGCCAAGTGTAGTGGCAACGCCTACTACTGTTGCAAAAACAGCAAAGACATCTACTAACACGCCCCAAGGTCCATTCATTTTATCTCCGAAAATCGGTTTTAATGTTGCTGAGATTAATCCAGGTTCTCCTTTGCGGAACTGGAAATAAGCGAGAGCTAAAGCGACAATTGCATAAATAGCCCATGCATGTAATCCCCAATGGAAAAACGTAAAGCGCATGGATTCTCGGAATGCTTCTCTTGTTCCCGGATCTGCAGTTGCTGGACTAATGGCATAATGAGAAAGCGGTTCAGCAGCTCCCCAAAATACAAGTCCGATACCCATTCCTGCAGAGAATAACATGGAGAACCATGTAACTCGAGTATACTCCGGTCGATCTGTATCTTTACCTAAACGGATTTTACCGAAAGGGCTAACAATTATAATTAAAGTGAAGACTACCATAATGGATACAACGCTTAAGTAATACCAACCGAAGCTGGAAGTAATAAATGATTGCATTTTACCAGTAACTAACTCAAAACTCTCTGGTGCAAGTGCACCAAAACCAACTGCTAAAACTACTAGTGCTAAAGCAATCCAAAATACTTTTGTAATATTTTTCATGTTTCCCCCTTGTGTAACTTGGTTTTTATAGGACAATGATTCACAATACGCAACTTTTTAGTCGATGTCAATGACCAGGTTTTATAAGTATGCGTAAGAATAGATTAATTTAATCTCTACTAAAAAAACCATCTAATTATTAATACCTGTTTCTAACGAAGTTTAAACCTTGAAATAATTGGAAGTTAATAATTATCCCAAGGTTCTATATTGTAAATTTTAGTTTTATTGTTTATTTCCAGATTGAAGTGTTCTTAATCTTCATCTTTTACATCAATATCTTCTGGTATCGGCGTGTTATGCCATTCATCTATTTGGCGTTTCACTTCCTCGACTTGTTTCAAGTGATGTTCGAATTGTGATTGATTAATTAAATATTGTTCACCATCATGGACAGATTTAATTCGACCTTCTACAACATATTTACGTACTTGTTGTTCGGGCATACTTAAAAAATCTGCAGTTTCTTCTATTGTTAAATACACGCTCAACACTCCCTCTCTCTTAAGTATAGTTTACGAGTAGGTGTATCTCAATATGTATAAACCCAAATTATTCATGGAATAGATTGGCTGCTAATAATAAACCACAAACTGACTAGGATTCTGAAAACCAAGTTCACTTTTTGGTTTCGTTTTTGTTTTTACCATGATTTCCTCCGGAAATGGACAAATTCATAAAATTAGAAACCTCATGAGGTGGAATTGGACAGACTTCTCCCTTGTTAGAACGCGTTTCACAAAAAATGTTTATATCTGCAGGACTTATTCTATTTTGACTTGTAATCGTTGGATATTTCGTAACGTTTGCCAGAATGCATCTTTGTATAAGCAACTACTACATAATTTGAACGTGATGTAGCGAGAAGATCGTATGACTTTACCCGCAATTTTAATGAGTTGACTGCGTATCGTTTCCATCGTTTGATTTCGTACTTTGTTTGGCAAACAAATTCTTCGGAACCAATTATGGAAATTATAAGCTAACACGGACATTTGGAGACGGATGGCATTTGTTTTTTGAGAATGGCTACTCAACCAATCAAACGCAAAACCATTTTTACCTTCCTTGATAAAGTTCTCCATCGTTCCTCGATTTTGATAGGTCTTTACTATGTTTTTGGCATTGGCAGAAAGACTTGTCACAATAAATGTATAGGTAAATAAGAGTTCATCAGTTGGCTTTTCAAGCTTAATGATGACTCTTCGTTCAGTATGCCAAGATGCAGCTTTATAGTTCATTTCTTGATAAAAGACACAAGGTTTCGATGTGATTTCAAGGTTTTTCGTAATCTGAGCTTCTAGTGCTTGGGCAAACCCATTTAATTTGGCATTCGCTTTTAGGCGAATCACAAAATGCACGTCATATTTTTCACACAATTCATATAACCCTGGAGATGCAAACCCACTATCTCCGCGAATGATGATGGGACAGTGGGGATACAGTTCCTTAAAGTGAATCAGAACAGGCTCCAAAAATTCAACCACGCCATTTGACGTATACACATTTCCACTGCGGAGGACAGCTTTGATACAGTCACCCGTTAGCCCATCAAATAAGAACAAAGGATGAAAACCCATCGTCCGATAATGTGCATTATAAGCGGTATTTTCTTGATTTCCTGTTGTCTCGAAATTAGCAGAATCTATATCGAAGATATAGCCGTCACTTGGCTTCACCAGCTGTACACGATCAAATAAGCATTGGATCGTCTGTTGAAATTGATTAACGGTTTCTTCGTCTACTTTTGAATTTAATCGTGAGATGGTAGGTTGGGAGGCCAATCGTTCTTTTGAAAAAACGCGAAGCATCGTCGGTTCAACTTGAAGGTCATCGGCTGCATTGTCTGTATGATAGCCTGCGAGATGTTGGTACACTTTTTGCATGATGACATCATGATTAGAATGAGTGTGATGAGAGGAAGAATCTGTGATGTTGATTTTTTCTTTAATCATTTTCGTAATGCCCAGTTTCTCATCAAATTCTTTGTATAAAAGCAATCCTGAATCGGACGAGAGATCGCCGCCATCAAAATTAATCTTTACTCTTTTATTGAAATGTAAGCTCGTTTCTTGTACACTTTTCATATGGAACCCCTCATTTTTTGTTTTTTTTGTGGTGATTAAAACATACCAAAATTGAGGGTTCTTTTCACTAAAAAAGTGAAAATAAAAAAGCGAGAGTCTCTTAGAGTGATAAGAGTTTCTCGCTTTTTTGTTCTCTTGTATGAATAATGTAGGATAAAATATGGTAAAGTACATGATAGTTAAAATTTTTTGAGGTGAAATTATGAGAACTGTCATTCCTTACTTACTTGTACTATTAGCTGCAGTGTTATGGGGCACAACTGGAACGGCTCAAATATTTTTGCCACAAGATGCCCAACCCATAACCATTGGTGCATCTCGTTTAGCTCTTGGCGGATTTTCATTATTAATTATTATGCTTCTTATGAAGAAAATTAATTTTAGAACATGGCCTTGGAAAGCTACTATTGTTGCAGCTATATGTATGGCACTATTCCAACCATTGTTTTTTACGTCAGTACGAATTACAGGTATTGCCATAGGAACAGTCGTGGCGATTGGAAGTGCGCCAATTTTCTCAGGACTAATTGAATGGTTATTTTTGAAAATAATACCAACACGAGCTTGGATAGCGGCAACAATTTTGTCCGTTATCGGTTGTATATTATTGTTTATAAATAAAGACGCACTTACAGTGAATCCTTTAGGTGTTTCGCTGTCTTTATTCGCTGGTTTGGGCTTTGCCATTTACGCCATTGTCAGTAAGTCTGTGCTTGCTAAAGTAGAAGCTATTCCAGCAGTGGCAATGACATTTTCAATAAGTGCAATTATGTTAATGCCTTTTTTGTTTATATTTGATAGTACATGGGTCTTGGAACCATCAAACAGTCTCGTCATTTTATATTTGGGCATCATGACGACAAGTATAGCCTACATCTTATTTTTAAAAGGGCTCCAAAAAGTGCCATCTTCATCAGCTGTTACATTATCATTAGGAGAGCCATTAACTGCTGCCTTTTTAGGCGTATTTTTTGTAGGAGAAGTATTGACTCCAGTATCATGGATTGGCGTTTTTCTCCTTTTAGGAGGAATTCTGGTCCTAACTACGAGTGGTAGAAAACGATTAAAACGATTTGAATAAAGTGTAAGTGAATGAGGAACGAGCGAAGTGATAACTTTGCTCGTTCCTTTTTTATGATATACAAAATGTTTTCAAGATTCACTTTTGACCTTGGAGTAGCACTGTCTAGCTCAAACGCCATCGATATGGGGGCAGAAGGACTAAACGTTCGTCTTTCATCCTTCCAGCCCGGCGTCAGGCTTTGCGCTTTTCTTAGTTAGTTGACTTTTGATCATCTAATTATAGGGGTTTCTAACTTATTTAATTGAAAAAGAAGATTTTCCAAGCTGACAACTATAGTAGGGACGTCTGTTTCAGCAAGCATGCGCAGTCAATTTGTAATATAATGGTGATTTTCTGCTGAGTGGACGGAAAGTTATGCTGAGTGGACGAAAAGAGGTCTTGAGTGGATGAAAAGTTATGCTGAGGGGACGAAAAGAGGTCCTGAGTGGATGAAAAGCCAATCTGAGTGGACGAAATGTTCTAAGTGGGCGAAAAGTATAAACTTGCTGCACATTTTTTAAAAACATTAGAATGTATATAAAATTGATGTGCCATGAACCCAGTGTTAAAGAATACGGAGACTAATATTCTAAAACGAATTATCTTTCCGTGATAACTCTAGACTAATCCGATTAATGTGACGAGTTTCCATGCTGTAAATCGAAACTAAAGAACACTGGTTTATATTACATAGGCGTTTGACAGTATGGCTATAACCCATTCTTATGCCAGGTGGCAGAAAGAGACTACCCAACCTTGAAAAATGGAGAAAAAGGCCGAAATAGTATCTTCGGCCGCCACTCTCTAAAGGACCGGGCGTACTTTACCCGGTTTTTTTTATTTCTTATGCATATATATTTTAGCTGTCCCACCTCTTCATGGGTGACTATTGGCCAGGTTGGTTTAAAAAGTACTTAAATTCACTTTGTAACACTGCTAACTATGTTGCTAATTTAATAGTAAAAACAGCTATTTTCTGACGAGCAAAGTGACTATATCACTTTGCTCGTCTTTTTTGTTATTAAATATAAACTTTACAACAAGTTCTTTCGTTAACTAGGTAATGAAAATGAGAGGATGGGATTTTTTATGAACAACAAATTAATAGCTTTAGTTATAGGAGGCATGCTAATTTTAGCTGCATGCGGAGAAGAAACTCAACCAACAAAAGATGAGTCAGTTGAAGAAACAGCTGTTATGCCTGAGGAAAATGTGGGCCAAGAGCAAGTAGAGAAAGATAAAGAGAACGAGAAAGAACCAGAAGAAGAAGAAGCAGAAGCAGAAGAACCAGTTGAAGAAAACACTACGGCTGTGGATGCGGCAAGTGGAGAAGCATCTCCGCTGTTATCAAAAGGGGATATGACTAGCTTTGTCTTTAATGAGACTGGAGAATTCTCGATTTATTGTGAACCACATCCTGTGATGAAAATGACAGTAATTGTAGAAGAAGGTGCTTCAAATTCTGGAGAACTAACACTTGATATTGCAAGTTATGAATTTAGTGAAGATAGTATAACCGTGGCTCCTGGAACAATCATAACATGGACAAATCAAGATTCAGCACAACATAATGTGGCGTTTGAATAAGTAATTTGATTGATAAGAATTATGAGTCCACAGTTGTTGAATTATTAAGAAAAATGAATACATTTCAATTTTAATAAAGTTTGATTTTTCTGTTTCTTTTTACATGAGATTCAGATACGCTTAAGTCATACTGAACATGGGGAGATAAAAAATGGAGACATTAGGGCAATTAAAGTTTGCACGAATCTATACGCAAGGGCGTTTACAATCCATTAAAGAAGAGCAGTGGGACATTCAACCAGAAGGATTTAACAATACAATTCGATGGAATGTTGGACACATTTTCACTACAATGGAGGCATTGGTTCATAGAGGGGTTTCCACATATGAACCCGTTCATCCTGAATGGAGACAATTTTTTTCAGGTGGTACAAAGCCAGCCGATTGGACAGATGAACCTCCTACGAAAGAAGAATTACTAGCTGCTCTAGCAGAACAACCAGCACGTGTTGTAGAATTCTTAACAGGAAAGCTCGATCAAAAATTACCTGATGTTATGAATATTAGAGATATTCATGAAATGTCTACAGTGGAAGGTGTCACACAATTTGTAATTTGGCATGAAGCTGTACACTCAGGAATTATATTTGGATTGAGTAAAGCAACATCTAAAATTCGAGAGTTTAATAGGAGTGGGACTGCCATATAATTCACTAAAATAAAAACAGGTGGAGAAAAACGAGGGCACTGAAAAAGTCCTCTTAGAACATCAATGCGAGTATGGGAACGATTTCGTTCCCATACTCGCATTTTTCTCTTATAGCCGTGGATTTCCTTTCCAGGCAGACGCGTTCCG
>NZ_ALJG01000178.1 GCF_000286315.1 Paenisporosarcina sp. TG20
CTTTTTGAACAACCTCTTTAAGCTATTCGGATAATTAGTGTCTCCCGGATTAATTCTGGTAATTAATGCGGATTGAGAACAGATTGGACCATTGATTTCATGTATTTATTTCTATCTCGTTTTAATTACGTTGAAATATGCTAGTTTTTCAGACGCTAAACAAATTTACAATCTATGTGACCCGTTTAGTAATAACTTGGCAATTGTCATCATAAAACGGGCAAATTAGCATTGATTTTTATAGTAAATTTTATAATATGATTTTTATTAATAAAAGGATTTATATCAATAATATGGTAATCTTATAATAGCTACAATGGGCAAGTTTTGGTTGTCACGCAAAGATAGTTCATTAATTTAAAAGAGTTGGAGAGCGTTACTATGAACAAATTTATAGATTCCCTTAGCACAATGGTTATTACATTAAAAGAATTTTTGTTGAGCTTATTGTGCTAACGGGGATGGTTATTGATTTTGTAATGTGAATTGATATTATTGGGAGGAAATGTAAATGGTTGAAAAAAATCAAATAAACAGTAGTTCGGTAATTTCTTTAACTCTAGGTATTCTTTCAATCCTAATACCATTTATAGGTTTAATTCTTGGTATTATTGGAGTGGTGTTTTCAAGAAAAGCTGAAAAAGAAATACTGATAACAGATGAAGGTGGAAGAGGGTTATCGACTGCTGGTTTTATTTGTAGTGTTGTTGGAATTATCATTCAAACACTTACATTATTAGCTTATATTTCTTTTGCTTCCATCTTATATGTAGGATAGTATTTTAGGTACTTTCTTGAAGAGGGTAACGAGGAACTTATAGTCTAGTACACATCGTTAGATGAACGCGGAATGACTAGAAACTCTCACGTTCCTTGTGGAGCATGGGGTAAAGCTGAAGATAACTTAAAACACTAACACTTAGCCTACTTTAGTGGAAAATCCTTAATTTTCTTTTACAATATAAGGTTAGTCATTAATAACGGGAGGTTTCATATGTTTTGGATAAAGTTGGCACTCTTTTTGTTGATAGTGCTTGGTGTAAATGTGCTAATAAAACTTCTTTTAAGAAAAGTACTTAAGATTGAAAAAGAAAAAAAACCCTTTTTCTCTTATAACCACATAAATAACTTGCACAGGAAAATTGATTGGGGTATTAGAATTTCTACTTTTTTCATACTTATAATCACGAACATGTTGGTGATTGTTGAAAATTATCCGGATTGGCTTATACTTATACCAATTTTCTGGATTGGACTAGATTATCCAGTAAGAACTTTTTTTGAGCGGAAATATTCTCAGAACTCCAAACAATATATTCTAACTATTAGTGAAGGGGTAATAATGTTACTTGCCATAATAGTAATGGTCATGCAATTTAATTTCTTTATTTAAACTGCTTAGTTATCTAAGTAGTTCGATAGAGTCCGAATTCATATACGAATTCAGGCTCTTTTTGTATGTTTAATTTTAGATTTCGAGTCAACTAACTGAGCGTGGTTTGCTATTCTACGATACCTGAAGACAAAATCTTTTTATTATAGGTTTCTCTATTTTCTCTATTCCAACTTGGGTTCCAAAAATTCCAACTTGGATGCTCATTTTTCCAACTTGGACACCAAAAATTCCAACTGAGCGATTGCTCATCCAGTTTTCATTAGACAAACGGCATCAATTTGTTGAAAAAGTGATGCTTTTTTTCTCGCTTTTTGCAAAACCCTCTAAAAACACACGAAAATCAATCTGAAAAGTCTATTCAACATAACTAAAGTGCTGAATGGGTGGCACGGCTAGCCTTTGCCACTTTTCTGTTGGTGATACTTCTTTAGGCGGATCTCTTCGAGATAACTTCTATATTTTACCTATTCCAACTTGGTGCAGGATTTTTCCAACTTGGAGGTCAAAAATTCCAACTTGGATGCTCATTTTTCCAACTTGGACACCAAAAATTCCAACTGAGCGATTACTCACCTAGTTTTCATTAGACAAACGGCCATAATTTATTGAAAAAGTGATAATTTTTTCCTCGCTTTTTGCAAAACCCTCTAAAAATACACGAAAATCAATCTGAAAAGTCTAATCAACATAACTAAAGTTCTGAATGAGTGGCACGGCTAGCCTTTGCCACTTTTCTGTGGGTGACACTTTTTAGGCGGATCTCTTCGAGAAAACTTCTATATTTTACCTATTCAAACTTGGAGCGGGATTTTCCCAACTTGGGTTCCAAAAATTCCAACTTGGAGGCTCATTTTTCCAACTTGGACACCAAAAATTCCAACTGAGCGATTGCTCATCCAGTTTTCATTAGACAAACGGCATCAATTTGTTGAAAAAGTGATGCTTTTTTTCTCGCTTTTTGCAAAACCCTCTAAAAACACACGAAAATCAATGCGAATAGTCTAATCAACATAACCAAAATGCTTGATGGGTGGCACGGCAAGCCTTTGCCACTTTTCTGTTGGTGACACTTTTTTAGGTGGATATCTTTATTATAAATTTCCATATTTTATCTATTCCAACTTGAAGCGGGATTTTTCCAACTTGGGATCCAAAAATTCCAACTTGGCTACCCATTTTTCCAACTTGGACACTAAAAATTCCAACTGAGCAATTGCTCACCCGGTTTCTATTAGACATACGACCTTAATTTATTGAAAAAGTGATGTTTTATTCCTCGCTTTTTGCAAAAATCCTCTAAATACAGTTAAAAATACACCAAAATCAATGCGAATAGTCTAATCAACATAACCATAATGCTTGTTTGGTGGCACGGCTAGCCTTTGCCACTTTTTTAGACGTATCTCTTTATTATAAATTTCCATACTTTATCTATTCCAACTATTTTGTCCCATTTTTCCAACTTGGACATTAAAAATTCCAACTGAGCGATTGCTCACCCGGTTTCTATTAGACAAACGACCTTAATTTATTGAAAAAGTGATGTTTTTTCCTCGGTTTTTGCAAAACCCTCTAATAGTAGTTAAAAATACACTAAAATCAATGTGAATAGTCTAATCAACATAACCATAATGCTTGATAGGTGGCACGGCTAGCCTTTGCCACTTTTCTGTGGGTGACACTTTTTAGGCGGATCTCTTCGAGAAAACTTCCATATTTTATCTATTCCAACTTGGAGCGGGATTTTTCCAACTTGGGGTCCAAAAATTCCAACTTGGTTGCCCATTTTTCCAACTTGGACACCCAAAATTCCAACTGAGCAACTGCTCACCCCGATTATCATTAAAAAGACCTCCAAAACGTCCTCAATTTACGGTAAAAGTAATGTTTTTTTCCTCACTTTTTGCAGGAGGCTCTAGAAACATTTGAAAATACACTACAATCGATCCGGAAATGCTTGATGGGTGGCACGGCTTGCCTTTGCCACTTTCCTGTTAGTAACACTTTTGCTTCGCTCGATTAAACGGAGTAGTTTATGTCTCTTAGTCAAGCTCTTGCCTAAAAAAAGTGCCACCCATTAGAAGAAACCAAAAAAGGCCGAAATTGCATCTTCGGCCGCTTACTTTTTATAAAGCCAGTGTTTATTCCCTCGTCCCCCAAATTCAAAGTACTGCATTCACGAAAAAAATGGCCACCCCGTTTAACACGGAATGGCTGTAGACTAAGTTCATATTACATTTTTTCTGGAGCGCTTACGCCGATTAAACGTAATGCGTTTGCGATTGTTGTACGAACCGCTGTAATGAGTGCAATACGTGCTCGCGTCATGTCTTCATTAGTTGGATCCAATACTTTTTCAGCATTATAGAAGCTATGGAATGTTGTAGCTAACTCTTGAATATAAGTTGCTACACGATGTGGAGAACGATGTTTCGCTGCTTCAGCCACAACTTGAGGGAAATCTCCCATTTTCTTTAGAACATCAATTTCTTTTTCAGCTTGCAGTAAGACCAAATGTTCATCTGAGGCAGTGAAGCCTTGCTCTTGTGCAGCACGCAAAATCGAACTAATTCGCGCATGCGCATATTGTGCATAGTACACAGGGTTTTCATTTGATTGCGAAACCGCTAAATCTAAATCGAAATCCATATGTGAGTCGCCAGAACGCATTGCAAAGAAATAGCGTACGGCATCTAGTCCTACTTCTTCTACAAGTTCACGCATCGTTACAGCTTTACCTGTACGTTTACTCATCTTCATTTTTTCTCCATCTTTATACAGCTGAACCATTTGAATCACGCTTACTTCAAGCATATCCTCTGGGTTTCCAAGAGCCTGAATTGCTGCTTTCATACGTGGGATGTAGCCATGATGATCAGCACCCCATATGTTAATTAATTTTTCAAAACCACGTGCAATTTTATCACCATGGTACGCTATATCTGGAGTTAAATAAGTGAATGTTCCATCGTTTTTAATAAGTACACGGTCTTTGTCATCACCAAATGTTGTCGAACGGAACCATGTGGCACCATCTTCTACAAAAACGTGACCATTAGTCCGTAATTTATTTAAAGCGACATCTATTTTACCGTTTTCATATAAAGAAGTTTCTGAAAACCACTCATCAAAATTAACACGGAAATCAGCTAAATCTTGTTGAAGTTTACCAAGTTCGATTTGAAGTCCGTATGAACGGAAATGTGCAAAACGTTCTTCTTCATTTTTTTGAAGTAATGCGTCACCGAACTCTTTTTCCTGAGCTTGTGCGATATTAATAATGTCTTGACCATGGTAGCCATCTTCAGGCATTTCTGCATCTATACCTAAAGCTTGTTTATAACGAGCTTCTATTGAATACGCCAAGTTATTAATTTGCTTACCTGCGTCATTAATATAGTATTCACGCGAAACATCATAACCCGCAAAATCTAGAACGTTAGATAGAGAATCACCGACTGACGCACCCCGAGCATGCCCTAAATGCAAGTCACCCGTTGGATTCGCTGAAACAAATTCAACTTGTATTTTAACATACCCGCCTGCTTTCGAACGTCCGTAATCAGCACCTTGTTCTAAAACCGCAATTACAACCTCCGTTAAATAATCTTTACGGATTGAGATATTCATAAATCCAGGACCTGCAATTTCTATTTTCTCAATAACAGTACCTGCAGTTTCAAGGTTATCTAAAATTTCTTGTGCAATAGCACGTGGCGGTTTTTTTGCAAGCTTCGTCAGTTGCATAGCAATATTTGTTGCGTAATCACCGTTCACTTTATCACGTGGAGTTTCTAATTGTATTGCCGGCATACCTTCTGTGTCAGTTAATCTTGCTTTCAAGATGGCCTGTTGTAACGCTTCTTTAATGGTTTGTTGAACTTGTTCTACTGCGTTCATTGCGATCCCTCCGTGTAATGAAATTCGAGTGTATATTCGCCAACGGATTGCCCGCTCACGTTAAAATCATATTGGACGACAAATTGTCCATCGTGGTTATTTTTTTTAAACGTCATTTTCCGTGTCTTCGTTTTGACCATTAAAACACCATACTCGCTTTCATAACTACCTGTTTGCTCTACATTTTTTGAAAATGGAAGTCGCATATTTACACCACCACTTCTCAAGATAAGTGCTTCCCTCTCACCCATTTTAACAGTAGTATTTATATGATTGTCATCTTGCACTTCTACATATTTTAAATAGGCATTCTCGCCTTTATCAATTAAAGTACCATTTGCCCATAACTCAAAAGTTTCCGGTTGTTCGTTCGGTTGCCTGATGGTCGTTTTCAATTTAATTTTAATTGGTTTGTTCATGATTAGTCCAACCGCTTCCCGTTGTTTTTTAAAGTATAACCTTTTTATTATATGTCATTTACCCACTTCATTTCAAATTAACCACTAAAATAAAATCACAATTGGTAATCATTTGAATTTATGTACTGCTAGATTAATAGATATGATATACTGACGCTAGAATTTTGTTTTGGGGGTGAAAAGTCATGCTTTTCGGTTTACTAATTAATTTCTGTATTTTATTTACCTTTGCCGTCTTATCTTATTGGCCCTTCCAAAACGTCACACGGTCTAATTTCCCTTTTCCAAAAGCCCTTCCATACATAATTGGGATTCTTGGAGGTTTAGCTGGCTTTATTCTAATGGAAACATCGGTTGAGTTGTCAGAAACAATTAGGGTTGATGCAAGGCATATAATCATTGTGATTTCCGGAATTTTTGGTGGACCAATAGCCCCGATTGTAAGTGGATTAATTATTGGATTATCGCGTATGTTAATGACAGATGTCTTTACAGCGTCCGGACTTCTTGTAGGATCAACTATGATATTTATAGGGATTGTTATTGGTGCATTTTCTTTTAAATATCCCATGACATTTAAAAATGCGCATTATTATTTTTATTATGCTACTGTTCAAGTTGTATTACTTCTTACCTATTTAATTTATCAATCTTCCGAGAACTATTTTCATATTATTTACTTTATTTTCTTCTCTGCCTTTTCATTCTTTATGGTGTTATTCATATTAATTGAGTTAAGAGATCACTTTAAGAAAATTCGTCATATTGAGTTATTGTCTGAAACCGATTATTTGACTGGCCTTTATAACTACCGCAAGTTTCACGAGCTTACTAACTCGTTAATTACGGATTCGACCAGACCCTTCTCCATGATTTCGATTGATATTGACTACTTCAAAAAAGTGAATGATACCCACGGACATCCAGTGGGGGATGAAGTTTTGAAAGAGTTAGGCAAACTTTTAAAGAAGCTAGTATCCATTGGTGATGGATTTGCAGCTCGTAATGGTGGGGAACAATTTGCCGTATTATTGCCTAATGCACCTCCAGCAGTAGGGCTGGATATGGGTGAAAAAATTCGTTCAATGATAGAAAAAACGGATTTCACTATTTCCTCTAATCAACATATAAACATTACAGTATCAATTGGTGTCAGTTCGTTTCCGGATAACGGAACAACCATTCACGAAATATATGGTGCTGCCAATGAAGCTATGTTCGAAGCGAAAGCAACTGGGCGCAACCGTGTCTTTCATTACACAAATAAAAAAACGTGATGCAGTCAATCTAAGCATCACGTTTTTTTCCAAAATAAGAAAGTATATAAAATTGGTGTGCTATGAATTCAGTATTCCTGGCATTTTAAGGAGTAGGTTCTATTATGATACCGCTGATTTGCGCTCCAGGCGGACGCTTTCCACGGGGCGGGCGGTAAGCCTCCTCGATTCGCTTGCGCTCCACTGCGGGGTCTCACCTGTCCCGCTAATCCCGTAGGAAAGAACAGGACCAAATGGAATTTGGACCTGTTCTTTGCGACGAAGCTAGCGCAGCGATGCAGGAGCAGATGTTTTTCGCCGCCTTCCACTTCAAGCAAGTAATGTTTTCGAATTGATCACAAATGAAAAGATCACTTAAAAAGAACAGAGTATATACTCTTTAAGTCCGGAAAGTCACTGGTACTTTAAATAATGGAAAAATGCTGTGTTTTGCATCATGAACACTGAAATTCTGGTACTTTGAGCTAGTATTTCTCTTGTTAGAAATAGTGTAGAAGAAGCATTCTTGCTACCTTTGTATCGCTCACGATTCAAATGATTGTCACTAAAATTATAATCGTTGCCATGATGGATAAATTCACACTAGT
>NZ_ALJG01000179.1 GCF_000286315.1 Paenisporosarcina sp. TG20
TACTGCAAGGGATTTTGTTTTGTGTTGAATTTACTATGAATTCTTTCAACAAGACAAGTTCTTTTATTCTTAATCTCCGTCTTGATTAGTTTTCTTTCGCTTATTATGGTCAAAAGAGATTGGTCCCAGATTTGGATCAGCACCTTGTATTTGAAGGCCATCTATTGGTCGATCATTTCTATTGGATTCTTTTTTCGTTGGACGTTGATTCTTTCCTACAAGATCTTCTTGTTTTGAATTACTAGAGTTTCTTTCAACTTTGGCAAAATTATCATGATCCAATGTATCTTGATGCTCGATAAATTCATCATCTGTCTTATTCACAAATTCATTAGTCGATGGTTTAAAGCCTTTTTCTTTAGCATATTTACTCTGTGGTTTTTTATTTTCCATGTTGGATTGTCCCCCTCTAGAATTTGATTACTCTTTGTATACCCACATATAAATAAAATAATCAATGCAAAATATTCATTAATTAGAAATATATCCCACACTGACTATTGACGAATTAATAATAATTTATTATGATGATTTATGTTAACTAAAATTATAGTTAAGTTTACACAAAGTGAGGGATCTACATATGAGAAATGAACAATTAAAAATGTTAATCGTTTCTGCTCTTTTTGCAGCGATTATCGGCATTATGGCACAACTAACAATACCTCTACCACTTGTTCCGATTACTGGTCAAACACTTGCAATTGGACTAGCGGCGACTATTCTAGGAAAACGTTATGGGACAATATCTATACTTGTTTACATTATGTTAGGAATTGTTGGGGTGCCTGTATTTAGCGCGATGACTTCAGGACTAGGTATTGTCTTTGGTCCGACAGGAGGTTATATAATCGGATTTATTCCGGCTGCATTCTTGATTGGCTTGTATTTAGAACGTTTCGGGTTTACCTTAAGAAATGCAATTATAGCCAATATTATTGGAATGATTATTACATTAACTTTTGGATCAGTATGGTTAAAGTTCATCGCTGATCTAAGTTGGACGGCCGCTTTGGCTGGCGGTGTAACTCCATTTATTATTGTAGGTATTATAAAAGCAGTAATTGCTGCAACGGTTGGTATTTTAGTACGTAAACGATTAACATCTGCAAAATTACTTCCGTAAGAGTATAAGTATAAAATAAACCAAAGAGTGAAGCTGCTCTTTGGTTTTTTATTCGAGTAAGATCCCCCCCCAATCTTCCGGATCAACGCGTGAACCAATGCTTAAGAGCATATTTGGCTTGTAGACCTAGATAATTTACCATCTATATCGTATTGTTCCCCCTTTCGATTTTCAAGCGCAGAAAGAGACAAGACCTTTCGATACTGTTCTTAGAAAAAGAGCCTACTAGCAATTTACATGTGCATTGTTTTAAATTGGATTGACGGATATTCGATTATATAGGAGAATGCTAAACCCTTATACAGTTCCTAATTCCTACTATTCTTCGGGTTCTTTCTGTTAATATATTAAGAAAGGAGCTGGTTCTATTGGTATTAAAGTTATTATCTTCCCATACCTCAATTCGCACATATAAAAACAAGCAACTTTCAAAAGAAGAAGTGTTTGAACTCATCTCTGTTGCTCAACATGCAGCTAGTTCACATTTTGTACAAGCCTACAGTGTGATTTGGATAACTGATGAACTTATTAAGAAAAAATTAGGAAAATATTCAAAAAATCCTACACAAATGGAAACTGCAGGTGCGGTATTTGTTTGCTGCGTAGACTTTCAAAGACTTCATTCTGCCGGATTGATGAATGATACTTCTATTGTTATTGATACAGCAGAAAATGTCATCGTTGGAACAACAGATGTTGCAATTTTCTCCCAGAATTTAGCCATCGCAGCAGAATCAAAAGGATATGGAATTTGTTATATTGGGGGTGTTCGAAATAATCCTATAGAGATTAGTGAATTATTGAATCTCCCTACTCATGTTTTCCCTGTATTCGCTATGACAATGGGCATCCCAAACGAACAACACGAAGTGAAACCTCGCTTACCAGTGGAGGCAATCCTACATGAAAATTCATACGATAGTGAGAAATATAATACCTTGTTACCTGCTTATGACAAAACAATGGATGATTATTATTCAACAAGAAGTTCCAATCAAAAAGTATTAAATTGGACTAAAGCTATGACCAACTTCTTAAAAGAACCTCGCAGAACTCATATGAAAGAGTTTTTACAAATGAAAGGTTTTACTTGGAAATAAATTTCTAACGTGACTATATTAAACCAAGAAACTCTAATTAAATTTTGCATACACAAAACCCGCTGCAGCTCTAATTTCTGCAACGGGTTTTTCTATAAAATAAGGGGTCTTATCAAATAGATATAGTTCATATTATTATAAATTGTGGTTTTGTAGCACTTTGTTACGCTCTTTTTCAAGGTCATGACGTTCTTCATTTTGATTAGGCTTTAGTACTTCATTAAAGAATTCCTTTGGTTGGGTTGCAACATCACTCTCATTTAGCTCTGCCTCACCCTCTGTGTAAAGAATTATCCCACCTTTTTCTAAATCTTTCGAGTAGCGATCTGTTTCAGAATCACTCAAGTTTAAATTACGTAATCCTTCATTAATTGCGTCTTTACCAGTAAACCATGATTTGAATTTATCCATAACATGTCCGGCTTCATGTGTTGTAGCATCTGAATGACGATTTAACGTTCTCATGTGTGAGTGTTCTTTAGAAACAACATGAATATCACTTTCCGCAAATCCCTCTATTTTAAATTGTTCTAATTTTTCATACATCTGCTCTTCTGAAATAGCTATTTTAATTCTACGTTTAGAATCATAGTTCATGATGTTACCTCCCATTAAGTTGTGTCTTACAATTTATCTACCCTACTATCAATTGTAGTTAAACAATTTTAAGAATTTTTAATATTTTTGTAATATATACTTGAATAGAAAGCTTTATTTTAAAGAGTTTGTCTTAATTGTCATAATCGCCGGTTTTTGTCTTACGTTAAATAGTTATTTGTAAATGTGCTAAATCCCAATAAAAAGAGACTAACTCGAAAGTCTATGATTACTAGACATTCGAATAGTCTCTTTTACATGACTATTTAAGTGTTCACTTCCTTCTAAATTTTTAATTTCTTATTTTTTAAGTAGTAATTGTTCTTGTTCTGTTGTAGGTCCTGCTTTTAGTTCGCGATTGTTTGACCAATTTCGAGTATCTTCTGCGGTTTCTTCTAATGGTCGAAATGTTAATCCATGTTCTACAGCAAGTTTGTTATTTACAATTACGAAACCTTCAGGAAAATCTTCCGAAATAGGCATCCAAAATGGAAATCTTCTCGCTCCTAAATCCGCTTTATTCAATACTTCATCTGAAATCCACTCTTTATCAATATTTTCGTTAGCAATAGCATTAAAGAATTGATTCAACGCAACAGGATTTGAAGCTGCATTGAATGTTCCCCTTACTCCTTCTTCAACCATTTGTATAATCCATTTCGCCATATCTCTTACATCAATCCATTGAACTAACCGATATGGCTCATCACCACCCGGCAATGCTATTTTTCCACTTTTCATCAATCGTTGCGCATAATATGTAAAACGATCTGTCGGATCATTAGGACCCACTACGATACAAGGTCTAATAATTAATGCTCGATTTTCAAATGTATTATTCACCAAATCCTCACACATTACTTTTAAAGGTCCATATGTTTCTCCCGTCACTTCGTCTGTTTCAATCCTTTGCGTGAAAGTAGAACTCGTTTCATCTGGTCTTCCATTTTTATAATCATCATAAACCGATATCGTTGAAATGAACATATAGACTTTTGTTTTATTCATTAAACTATCTATTGTAGGTTCTAAATCTTGTGGTGAATACGCACAAGTATCAAAAACTGCATCCCACTGTTCTTCACCGATTAATTTCGCATCATTTCTGCGATCACCTTGGATATGTCTTAAATGATGAAATACTTCTGGATTCGTTTTTCCCCGATTAAATAATACTACTTCATGTCCATTTTCTACTGCTGCTTCTACTAAATAACGACCCACAAAAGAAGTTCCACCAAGTACTAAAATTTTCAATTTATATAACACCTCCATCTATATATAAATTCTTCTTAAATCAAAAAAATCCTTTAAATATTATTTGTAAGCATTGCTTGTAGATTTTAATGCATACTAAATTAAGAAAAACGCAACGCGCATTTTAACCCGACGCCGAGGCTTGAAGGACGATAGACGAATGGTTCGTTTTCCCGACTCCAATAAGGGCACGCGGGTGGCGCTTGGAGCAAAACGTAATTACTCTAAGATTAGAGATGAGCTCGAGAACTTTTATTTCTGTATATCATAAAATGTCCTACCAAAACATACAAAAAATCCAAACTAATTATGAGAAAATACTTATATTGTTTTATTAATTGTAATGGTACACTTTAAACCTGCCTTATCAAGCTGAGCAAAGTCCACACAAGTACTTAAAGAATGAATTGCAGAAAATATTGCCCGTTTAATCCCATAATGAGCTTTGGGCTATTGATAAAAATAATTTTTCCATTATTGAAGATAAAGGAGCATTTCATGGATATTCAATGGACTCAAATCCCAAAATTAAATGCACTCCACGTTTATGGACCCTCCACTCAAAATACTGCGGGAATCGTCTATGATTCACGAGATGTAAAAAAGAATTTTGCCTTTTTTTGCATTATTGGCGTAGAAACAGACGGACACCTTTATATAGAAGAAGCCATTCAAAATGGAGCTACGACTATTATTGCCTCAAAACAATCAATTATAAAAAGTTTTACTTTACTTCATACAAACGTTTCTTTTGTGGTTGTTCACGATTCCCGTGAAGCATTAGCTTATACTGCGATTGAATATAATCATCAGGCGAGTGATAAAATATTTAAAGTTGGTGTTACTGGGACTAACGGGAAAACAACAGTTTGTACATATGTACAGAATTTATTTAATTTACTTGGTTTGCCATGTGGAATGCTTGGAACTAATGGTATTTTCTCTTCAAAAGAAATGTTACATATTAAAAAAAGCACTCCTACTACTCCAATGTCTTCAGATATACAATCCACTTTTAGCGAACTTGTAAAATTAGGAGACAAAGCTGTTTCTATGGAGGTTTCTTCGATTGCATTAGATCAATTTCGTGTATGTGGATTTAAATTTGATGTGGCAATTCACACAAATATTTCACAAGAACATATGGAGTATCATAAAACATTTAATCATTATAAGATGTCCAAACTCCGCTTATTTTCTCAAACAAAAGCAAGTGTTGTAAATTTAGATGATGACGGTATGAGCAAAGACATTTTACAGATCGTTCAAGGTTCCTCGTTCTTAACTTATTCTCAAAATGAAAGCTCACGTGCAGATTTGATTTGGACAAACCTTTATCATAATGATGAAGGTATATCATTTGATTTACTTTATAAAGGTATTTCACAAAGGATTAGTGTCCCCATATATGGGGAACATAATGTAGCGAATTTAGTAGCAGCGATTGGGGCTGCTTTATTGGCCAACGTTCCACTAGAGGAAATTTTAGTCGTCTTACCAGATATTAAACAAGTCGATGGTCGTTTCCAAGTAATTCATGGACCTGAAAAACGAAAGATAATCTTAGATTATGCGCACACGCCTGTTGCATTGGATTCAATCATACGTGCTGTAAAAACACTGACACATAATCGTTTAGTTGTGTTAATTACTGGAGTTGGTATTAGAGACTCTGCTAAAATGCCAAAAATGGCGAAAGTTGCTGAAGGTAAAGCCGACATTTTAGTTGTATCGGTTGATCATCCTGGCTACAAAGATCCTTGGAATATCGTCGACGATGTGCTTAAAGGTTTTTCAGTTCCTTATTTGCAAGAAGTTCTGACATCTCCTATGAGACATGAAGCAGTAAAAATAGCATTAGAAGCAAGCCAACCAGGAGATATCATTTTACTAACAGGTGGCAATATAAACGGCTCACAACTTGTGCAAGGTAAATATATTCCTCATTCCGATGAGAATATAATTAAAGATTATTTTAACAATTCTAAACTTCGCGTATGACAGTCTAATCCCTTCTAGCAAGCTGGAAGGGATTTTTTTGTATATATAATGAAATTTTATTATCCATTCATTTTCCAATTGACCTAAATTTATTTATTCACAATTTACCTTGTGGATTAACTAATCTTTTCGGACGTTTTTTTCGTATTATTAATAAGCACGAGAAACGAGGCGAGTCTTATTAAGAAAATAATTATCATTTTATTAATTTCAATAAACTACTTTACATATTCTCCAACAGCAGTTGCTCATGCAGATTTAGTATCAAGTTCTCCAGCAAACCAATCTATCATTGCATCTTTACCATCTGAAGTAACGCTTACGTTTACTACACCAATTGACAAAAATCTCTTTCAAATGGATGTACAAAATGAACAAGGGAAATCGATAACAAGTGGAGACCCTTCATTAAATTCAACATCAGATATCCTAAAAATTCCACTTCTAGATTCTACAAATGGATTAGTGATAGTTTCTTATTCAGTTATATCAAAAGACGGTCACCCCATTAATGGAAGTATTTCCTTTCATGTAAAAGATAGGGTTCAACCAACTACTAATGCAACTAATGGAAAAATAGACTCTATTGTAAGCAAGGATAAGAAAGATGCTTTATTAGAAGAACTTGAAACTAAATCTTCTAGTGAAATAGGTCAAACAACTTTAATGTCTATGCAATCTTCAACTACTGATACAGAAGATGTTGAAAACAAAACTGCGACTCCCCTTTCTTCTATTATCAAATCAGCTTATTTATTATCACTATTATTACTATCAGGTACTTTACTTTGGAGGTTTAGAGGATATAAAATCCCCTACTTAGTACAGACGCAACTACTTCATTTAGTAATGCTCGTGCTTTTCACATGGTCTCAAGCTCGTAACTTCTCAAGAATATTTGAAAGTATTTCCTGGCAAGATTTATTTCTCAGAACAGATGTTGGTCAATTTTGGACTGCAACTTTAGTGATCACCGTTTTAGGTCTATATATTGTGGGGCGCAACCGCTATGTTGATCTAGCCTGGTTAGCAGGGCTATTACTTGTAAAGAGCTTAAATAGTCATGCAATTGCATCAAATTTCCCTATTGTGACGATATCCTTAAACTTCGTACATTTACTATTCTCGTCGTTATGGATAACTGGACTCGTCTATGCTCTATTCTTGTGGAAAAAAGGCTTAGCTCAGGTATTTATTCGAACTTTTTCAAAAATGGCATTGCTGAGCATAGTTATTTTAACTTTGACCGGAAGTATCTATGCATGGTTGTTATCTCCATCACTCTCTCTATTATGGACGACTACTTGGGGATACTGGTTGATTGCAAAAATTATTACAGTAATTGGTGTGTTCATCCTAGGCACTTTTATTAGACGTCATATGAAGCGAAATGGCTCTCTACTAGACCAACGTTATTTGTACTTTGACTGCTCTTTATCAATTATTATTTTATTAATTGTAGGTGTATTAACCCAACTTAGTTCTTCAATTTGATAAGAAAAACCGGGTAAGTACGCCCGGTCCTTTAAGAGAAAGGATTTAAGTATGTCTAGAAGGACATTCCATATAGTATCGACTTTGGTTTCCGGTATAATTTCCG
>NZ_ALJG01000180.1 GCF_000286315.1 Paenisporosarcina sp. TG20
TGTCACTAAAAATAGAATTCGCGGATAAATACACACTTGTTGATTGATGCGCAGGTGGCGACTTCTGCGGGAAAAGTATGAGCTGAAGGCCCCGCAGAAACGCAGTGACGAGGAGACTGAAGCCATGCCCGCGAAAAGCGTCCACCGTAGCGGAAATAAACGGGTTTCTATGGTTACCCTTCTTAAAAGGATCGGGCGTACTTTGCCCGATTTTTAGTATTTAGGAGTAGAAAAAAAGAACGTTTTATGTTATAAATAATACTGTTACCTATAACAAAGTAAACAGGTTGGAATAGTATATCATTAAAAGGAGAGTTTACTATGGGACGTGAATTTGTAGAAATTTTTGATGAGTGGGTAGATTCTTATGATGCATCGGTTTCTGGACAAGATCCTGAGTATCGTGATGTATTTGATAAATATGAAGACATTTTATTAGCCGTGACTAAAAAGTCTTTTGGTACTGTTGTTGAGTTCGGCACAGGAACAGGAAACTTAACTTTAAAGTTAATTCAAGCAGGATATAATGTTATTGGGATAGAGCCTAATGACGCAATGCGTAAAGTTACATCTGAGAGGTTCCCACAAATTTCAATAGTTGATGGTGATTTATTAGATTTTGATATTGAAGGTAAACTAGATACATTTGTAAGTACTTATGTTTTTCACCATCTTACAGACGTTGAAAAAGGAAAAGCGTTAGATAAGTATGCTAGTCTATTATCAAAGGGTGGAAAAGTTGTATTTGCCGATACCGTCTTTTTGACAGAAACAGCAAAACAAGAACAAATTCATAAAGAGCGTGCACGTGGATTCAACAACGTGGCAGACGACTTGGAACGCGAATACTATACAACCATCCCTGTCTTAGAAAAACTGTTTGTAGAAGCTGGATTTACCGTTCAATTTGAACGTATGAATGATTATGTTTGGTTAATAGATGCAACTAAAAACTAAGGAATAGGAGTGTTTTAAATGAAACAACAAATGAATGTAGAAAGTTTTAACTTGGACCATACGAAAGTTATCGCACCTTATGTACGTTTAGCTGGTAGAAAGTCAGGATCAAATGGCGACGAAATTTTGAAATATGATATTCGTTTTACTCAACCAAATAAAGCACATATGGAGATGGCAGGTCTTCATTCAATAGAGCATTTAATGGCAGAAAATATCCGTAATCATACAGATAAGGTCGTAGATATGAGTCCAATGGGTTGCCAAACTGGATTCTATTTAGCCGTTATTAACCACGACAACTATGAAGAAATTCTTACTATTTTGGAAAAAACGTTAAACGATGTTTTGCAAGCAACTGAAGTTCCAGCTTGTAATGTGATTCAGTGTGGATGGGCAGCAAACCACAGTTTAGAAGGTGCAAAAGATATCGCCCGTGAAATGTTAGCGAAGAAGGATGAGTGGCGCACGGTGTTTGCCGAAGAAGCATAATGAATATTTACGGAAGCGTTCATGAATTGATTGGGAATACACCAGTTCTAGAAATCAAAAATATTGAAATTCCCAATAACTGTCGTATTTTTGCTAAGCTTGAGTTTATGAACCCAGGTGGTAGTGTAAAGGATCGTTTAGGGTTATCTCTGTTGAAAGATGCTGAAGAATCAGGGAAACTTCAACCAGGTGGAACTATTATTGAACCAACAGCAGGCAACACGGGTATTGGTGTTGCTTTAGCTGCAATTGGTAAAGGGTACACGGTGAAATTTGTCGTGCCACAAAAATTCAGTATGGAAAAACAAACATTGATGCGTGCACTAGGTGCTGAGATTGTAAACACACCAACTGAACTTGGTATGAAAGGCGCGATTAAAAGAGCTGAAGAATTAGTAAAAGAGATTCCAGGAGCTTTTTCTCCATCACAATTTTCGAACCCGGCGAATCCTGAAACCTATGTTAAAACATTGGGACCTGAACTATGGCGTGATTTAGATGGTCAAATCGATGTCTTTGTTGCTGGAGCGGGTTCTGGTGGAACATTTATGGGGACTGCTACGTATTTAATAAGTCAGAATGCAGACATTAAAACAGTCATTGTTGAACCAGAGGGATCCATTATTAATGGTGGAGATCCAGGTTCACATTATACAGAAGGTATTGGTATGGAATTCTTGCCAACCTATATGGACAAAGCATATTTTAACGCTATCCATACCGTCACGGATAAAAATGCATTTACAAAAATGCGTATGCTGGCTAAAGAAGAAGGCCTTCTTGTTGGTAGTTCATCAGGGGCTGCGTTTTATGCTGCACTCGAAGAAGCGAAAATCGCAAAGCCTGGAAGCCATATTGTAACCATTTTTGCTGACTCAAGTGAACGCTATTTGAGTCAAAATGTCTATGATTTACTGAAGGAGGAAGAATAAAATGAGACCTAAAACTAAATTGATTCACGCAGGAATTGTTGGGGATGAAACCACTGGTGCCGTTTCTACTCCAATTTACCAAGTAAGCACGTATAAGCAAGATGCAGTAGGAGATTTTCGTGGATACGAATATTCACGTACAGGAAATCCAACTCGTCATGCACTTGAAGTCTTAATTAGTGATTTAGAAGGTGGCCATGCAGGCTTTGCTTTTGGATCTGGAATGGCAGCAATCAGTTCTGTAATGATGTTGTTTAATTCTGGTGATCACGTCGTTATGACAGACGACGTATACGGTGGTACATACCGTGTGATGACAAAAGTGTTAAACCGTTTTGGCATTGAGTCCACGTTTGTTGACTCTTCAAATATTGCTGAGTTCGAAGCGGCAATTCAAGAAAATACAAAAGCAGTATTTTTAGAGACACCTACTAATCCTTTATTGAAAGTAACGGACATCGCTAAAATTGCGAAACTTGCGAAATCAAAAGGTTTATTAACAATTGTCGATAGCACATTCATGACACCTTACTTACAACAACCTATCTCTCTAGGTGCAGATATTGTTTTGCATAGTGCAACGAAGTATATCGGTGGACACAGTGATGTTGTAGCTGGGTTAGTTGTTGTTGCGACAGAAGAGTTAGCTAAAGACTTGCATACCGTTCAGAACTCAGTTGGTGCGATTTTAGGACCGCAAGATTCATGGTTATTAATTCGTGGGTTGAAAACGCTCGGTATTCGCATGGAAGAAACGAATTCGAGTGCGATGCGCATTGCTGAATTCTTAGCTGCTCACAAGGCGGTAGGTAAAGTCTATTATCCAGGTCTAGAATCACATGTAGGCCATGACACTATGAAAAAACAAACTAGTGGTTTTGGTGGGATGATTTCGTTTGACGTGGGAAGCACTGAAAAGGCAGCACAGTTACTGAAGAAATTACGATATTTTACATTAGCTGAAAGTTTAGGGGCAGTTGAAAGTTTAATCTCTGTGCCAGCTCAAATGACTCACGCATCGATCCCAGCAAATCGCCGTCAAGAATTAGGAATTGTTGATGGATTAGTACGTATTTCAGTTGGTATTGAAGATGTTGAAGACTTACTTGAAGATTTAGAGCAAGCTTTAGCTTAATAGAAATGCTGGATGAAGTGAATTTTTTTACTTGACCCACACATATATAACGAAATTAGGCTACTGCAATACCAAATCATTTTGGTGTTTGGTAGCCTAATTTTCTTTGTTTTCGTTTTTCATTATTATGTATGATTTAATCTTCACTATCTCCCCTTGTATTCTAGAAAAAGGATATTATACTTGAATTATTGGAAGTGAATAGGAAAATTACAGGTTCTCCATAAACATTTGATCCACGATCTTCAGGGGTAGAAAATCCGTTGAAAATTAAAGTTATTCAGAAATAGTTGGAAAGTAAAAAGGGAATATACACTTCTTCTCCATTCATACGAATAGTATAAGTAATTCTTAGAACTAGGAGAAATAACTCGAAAATGGGGAAGGAGTTCGTAATGAAAAAAATTGGTTTCCTCCTTTTAATGTTATTTATAATTTCTTTTATATTTTTGGGTTTTCGTTATGGACATATATTAATGCAAGAAGAGGGGACAATTCGCCTGGTTCTAGCCGTTTCCATCCTTGACTTTACTTCACAAGACTATGTGGAATTTGATGAAACGGAATATGTGACTCGCTACGTTTCTAGGAATGATACGAAACCGGACACTATCAAAAAGGTATTAAGTGATTTAGGATGGTCGTACCAAACGAAAGAAGGAGCGGCTCTTTATTTTAAAAGGGATAAAGAAACAGTTGTCGTAGAAACTAAGTTATTTACTGACAACTATTTTTTTTGGGATTTACCAATGGAATCTTTTGAATGATTAGTGAAAATTCTTATACGGAATCTATTAACGACGGATGCAGACTAACTGCAAGATCCTCTAAGCGAAAGACAGACGATTGAAGTGACAAAGGTCACTTCAATCGTCTGTCTTTATTTTGAGGTTATGGTGCAGTAAATTTTAGTAATTGAAAATCCTTTTTTCCAAGGATACTGAAATCACTTATACTTCCTTTATTTTTATTTCCCTTTAAATACTGGTTTACGTTTTTCACCAAAAGCAATTAATGCTTCAACGCGGTCTTCTGTTGGAATGGTGATTTCATAAGCTTTACGTTCAATGTTTAGGCCTGTATGCAAGTCAGCATTCATACCTTGCTTAACGGCAAATTTTGCTTGCTGTAAAGCAATCGGTCCATTTGCAAGCATTAAATTGGCAAATTTCTCAGTCGATTCTAGTAATCTGTCTCGAGAAACTACTTGTGTCAAAACGCCGTAAGCTAATGCTTCATCTGCTTTTAAACGTCGAGCGGTTAGGATTAATTCTAATGCTTTTGCTTCCCCAATTAAGCGAGGTAAACGCTGTGTTCCGCCTGCCCCTGGAATGATTCCTAAGCTTGTTTCCGTTAATCCGAGTATTACGTCATCAGCTGCGATACGGAAATCACACGCAAGGGCAAGTTCCATTCCCCCACCGAATGCATAACCATTCATCATGGCTATGGTAGGCTGTGGAAGGTTTTCAATTGTTGAAAATACTTCACCGATTTTATAAATATTACGTTTTACTTGTTGTTCCGTTAATGTTTTTCGTTCTTTTAAATCAGCGCCTACGCTGAATGCTTTTTCCCCAGAGCCTGTGAAAATAACGACACGAATATCTGGATTAATGCGAATGGACTCTGCAATATGACTAAGTTCACTCAACATTTCATAATTAAAAGCGTTCATAGAGATGGGACGGTTTAATGTGACGATGGCTAAATTCCCTTTTTGTTCGTAATGAATGGCTTCCATAATAATTCCTCCTTATGTTGTTCACAATATAGAAATTTTTTCTCTTACAAAACATATCACTATTTGGACGTTGTTACCATCTCTCTCTATAATGAATTCAAGGGAGGCTCTCGAAATGAATCGGTTAGCAATCTATCGAATTTATCGCATTGTCTGGATGTCCGTAAAATTTTTCACACAAGTATCGCTTTTTCAGCGTCGATATAAAGGACGTTTTACACCTGTAGTAAACGAAAAATGGGAACGTCTTGTGACGAAACAAGCGAAAGAATACAAACGTACTGCGCTTAAACTAGGCGGGTTAATGATTAAAATGGGGCAGTTTTTATCCACACGCGCTGACATTATGCCTCCTTCATTTATAGAAGAACTAGAAGGATTAACAGATCGTGTGCCTGCTGTTCCTAGAATGAAAGTCATTGCTCTTCTAGAAGAAGAGTGGAATACGTCACATATCGATTATGTCACAAATTTATCTGATAAACCGGTCGCATCTGCATCTATTGGAGAAGTCTATAAAGGTATGTTAAAAGATGGAACACCTGTAGCGGTTAAAATTCAACGCCCAGATATTGATCGTATTTTACGCTCTGATTTCCGTGCAATGAAAATTGTCATTTGGTTAGCCAAACGCTTTACGGCATTTGGTAAACAAATTGATTTTAACTTATTATATAACGAAATGGTTGATACGATTGGTGCAGAGCTTAATTTTTTGCAAGAATTACGTAATGGTCGTAGTTTTTCGGAACGTTTTGAAGCAATGTCTGGTGTTCGTTTTCCTGTGTATTATGATGAATTTTCTACACGTCGTGTCCTTGTAATGGAATGGATTGAAGGAGCACGTATCACAGATCTTGCGTTTATTGACGCGAATGGAATAGATCGTCGCGATTTAACGGAGCGATTGTTCCAGCTGTTTTTAGAACAAGTATTAAACGGCGGCCAATTTCATGCTGATCCTCACAGCGGAAATATACTAATTAAGCCAGATGGTACGATTGTATTGATTGATTTTGGGATGGTTGGATCCATTACTACAGTTGAAGCACGTTCTGTATTGAAAGTCGTCGAAGGGATTATTTTTAAACAATATGAACAAGTATTAGATGGTTTAGAAGAATTACGATTCTTGTTGCCACAAGTGGATCGTCGAATACTCGCTGACGCAATTTCACGAGTAGTTGCAGCTTATGAATCAAAAGAATTAACACAAATGGATAGCTTTGTTGTCGATCGATTACTAGTTGATATAAAAGGAATTGTTCGTACACAGCCTGTGCAACTTCCTGCAGAATTCGCCTTTTTTGGACGAGCTATTTCAACGCTTATTGGTGTTCTCCACGTTCTTGATCCAAAGGTTGATCTACTGGCTATTGCCCGACCACGCGTTTTGGAGTGGGCAACGACACAAAAAGGAGGAGAAAAATCGTTTTCGAAAGAAGAGGTGCTGCGTCTTGCTATAAATGCGGTTGGTCCATTACGTTCACTCCCACAAAAGGTGCTCACGTTTTTAGAAGAACCGACACGAATGCGCGAATATATGCAAGTACGAGATACACGTGAGCAAGTAGAGCGCTTACGACTACAAACCCGTATGTTTGCAGGAACCGTTGTAGTGTTATCGCTAGCCTCAACATTGTTTGGAGTTTGGAATGAACACATTCCGCTAATCGCCACATCTGGATTCTTCTTTTTGATAGCAGTCTTTGTTTTTAAAGAGAAATCACTTAAATAATTTAAAGCCATCTCCTTGTGGGGTGGTTTTTTTGCAAGAAAGAATATAAATTTAGTAAGCCATGGACCCAGTATTCCCGGTATTTTCAGGAGTAGGTTCTAGTATCATACTGCTAATTTGCGCTCCAGGCGGACGCTTTCCACGGGGCGGGCGGCGAGCCTCCTCGGTCGCTAGCGGGGTCTCACCTAACCCGCTAATCCCGTAGGAAAGAACAGGACCAAAGGGAATTTGGACCTGTTCTTTGCGACGAAGCTAGCGCAGCGATGCAGGAGCAGATGTTTTTCGCCCCCTTCCGCTCCAATCAAAATAAATGTTTTCGAATTGATCATACAAGAAAATACAACTTAAAGAAGGAATGCAGAAAGTCACTGGTACTTTAAATAATAGAAAAATTGAGTGGTTTGCATCATGAACACATGCTGATTAGTATCGCTCACGATTCAAATGATTGTTACTAAAAATAGAGTTTGTTGCAATGTTGGATAAATTCACACTAGTTGATTGAAGCCCAGGTGGCGATTTCTGCGGGAAAAGCATGAGCTGAAGGCCCCCAGGAAAGATGCTGGCCAAAAGCCAGTATCTTTGCGACGAGTAACCGCAGGAGCACAATGGAACGAAGGCTAAGAACGCCACTACGCGAGTTAACGTCTTCGTGACCAACATCCTGTTGGCTCGAGGAGACTGAAGCCATACCCGCGAAAAGCGTCCACCGGAGCGGAAATAAACGGATTTCTATGGTTCCCCTTCACGAGGAGGCTCACGGA
>NZ_ALJG01000181.1 GCF_000286315.1 Paenisporosarcina sp. TG20
GTGGATAATCAACACGCTTGGTTCTCTACCTTATAATCTTCCAAATGAAGCAGTTGAACCGTCCCCTGATTGGTATTCGACAACGTTATATGATTTACCTTTATTTCCCTTAGGGGCCACTCCTTCTTCTTCTTCTTCTCCCCCCAATTAATCAATGAGCATTAACTTCAGGGTTGGGTGCCTTTCTTTTTTTTACAGGTTCGTCCACAACAACTATGATTTATAAACCGTAACTCATATTAGCAATTCTTGTAAGTTTAGATGATATCAACTTTGAATTAGCTATTAAAGTTATTCGGTTGTGCTTTGAGGGCAAATGACTACTGTTTAGTGTGATATTGATGCTATGTCTGGTCGCAAAATGACATACAATCAAGCGACTGTTATAATTCTTCCTGACTTCATTTCGGTGACAGGCAGCATTTTAACTTTCTGTGGTTTTCATGTTTTAAGCTGTTGCATTTGAATACAACTAGCCAATGAACTTCGATTTGACTTTCCCATGAAATTCTTAGAACTTGTTACTAGTTAAGACTTCCAATCAATTCTGTTTGTATTCTTAATTATTTTAGGGAATTATTATATTTTTGTTTAAATTAGTTATTTTGTCATCATTTAGACATGCCTAGATGGTATAATTTACTTAATATTTTTTGAAAATTAAAAATAACTAATTAAGAAGGTGAACATTAGGTGATATCCATGAAAGATATTGATATTAGTAAGGAACAATTGAACTTGGATCAAACTATCGAACGGATCGAGCAAAGTAAATATTATCTTAGTGATTTAATTAGGAAGAAAAAAGTATCTTTTAAAACAAATGAAACTCTACCTGGCGATAATATTGCACTTTCCATACATAGTGATGATGTTAAAAATTTAGGGCAAGCACTTAGATATCCATATTTCGGGAATTTTGAAATAAAATCAGGTAAAACTCAAGAAACATTCTATATAGGTAAACAAGGCATAAGGGATACAGATGAGAATATCGTGGTGGTAGATTGGCGGATGCCAATAGCTTCCGTTTTTTATAATTTCACCCCTGGTAACAGTAAACAAGAATACAAGATTGAGATAAAAGGTAGAATAATAAAAGAAGTAGTAGATGTATTGAAAAAGAGTCAGATTGAAATTGAAAAACGTAAGGTTGTAAAAATCATACGGCAGGTCGCTAAATTAAACAGTGATCAAAATATCACCTTAACAGAAAAAGGTACTGAAATATCAGTCACGGATGATATTCTAAAAGCAGCACTTGAAAACAGTGAAACATCAGGGTATTTAAAGGAAATTATCGCCACAATTCAACGAGAACAGGATATTGCCATACGTCAAAGTATACATAAAAACCTCATCATTCAAGGTGTGGCTGGGTCCGGAAAGTCTTCCATTGCGTTACACCGTCTTTCATATTTAATCTATAACCATAATATTGATAAAAAGAAATTGTTGATTTTGGTACCTTCAGAGTTGTTTATTAATTCTGTTCAGGGATTGTTGCCAGGGTTAGAGTTAGACGGTATTCAGCAATCTACGTTCAAACAATTAGTCATGAAGAGCCTTCAAAAATATTCTAAGTTAGATATATCCGATGACTATTCTTCTTTCTTTAACGATATTATGTTTAATGCAAACACTCAGGAAAAATATGACTTAATTAAATTTAAAGGCTCCAAAGAATTTGCAATGAAGATTGTGCAATATGTGGAGAGTCTAGAAGAGGAGTATGAACGAAAGTTTAACCCATTCGTTTTTGATGGCGAGTGGTTGTCCAAAGAGGATTTACAAAAGATATATGCCGGCTACGCCTATTTGCCTTTTCTAAGTAGAATCAAAGAATTTTCAAGTCATGTAGAAAAACATTTTTCCGATATTATGAAACATAAAATAAATAAAATTGAGGAGGATACCGAAGCATTAAAAATCAGTTTCCTAAAAGATAGTGGACTTGATAAGAGAGAGCATGAGACTGCTGTACAAATTTTCAATAAGGTAAAAGACAATAAAGTAAAGAAACTTAGGCAGAACTTCAGTGCGAATGTAAAGCAAAGGACACTCTCGATGAATAAGGTGAATATTCACCTTATATACAAGGAACTTTTGGAAGATATAAATAAAGACCCTGAAATAGAAGAGTTATTTAAATATAATGTTCCTGGAAAGTTTGATTATTTCGATTTAGCACCAATGTATTACTTGTATTTATTACTAGATTATGACGGTTCTAAATATACACATATTGTGATAGATGAGGCTCAAGATTTAAGCTACATCCACTTCGCTGCTTTAAAAAAAATAACTAATACCATGACAATAATTGGAGACCAAGAACAATCTATCTTTATGGATTATGGTCAAACTTCTTGGGAAACAGTTCAACAGGACTTTCTTAATCCCAAAGGGGACATATTGTTGAAACTTAATACAAGCTACCGTTCAACACAAGAAGTTATAGAAGTGGCTAATCATGTTATGAATGTTGGACTAAATGGAACCCGTGAAAGTATCGTTCCGTTTAGTCGCAGTGGTGAGAAAGTGAAATTCCAACGAGTATTAACTGGAGAAGAATTACTAGGGGGAATTACTGAGACTATTCATGAATGGCATTCTAAGTACAAACGGATTGCTATTATCAGTAAAGACGAAAAGAAAGCGCAGAACCTAACAAATTATCTAAAACAAAAATTTCCGAATGTGCATCATCTTTCATTAAATGACAAGACGTCTGCCGAAGGTATATTCGTAGTCGCTTCTTATAATATCAAAGGAATGGAGTTTGATGGGGTTATCTTATCGAATGCTAGTGATAAAAGTTTCCCTAATGATGAGTTCCATACGAAGTTGCTCTATGTCGTTTTAACGAGAGCTCAGCAAGTTCTTAAAGTATTTTATCAAGATACACCAACCCAGCTCTTAATGGGGTTACTTGAAAATGAAAGTAAAAATAGCAGTGAGTTTGATGACATATTATAATTCCCTCCAAAAACTCAACCCCTCTCCGTAATTAAAGAGAAGGGGTTTTTGAATCTGTAAAATGGAAATCTTGCTTGCATCATTGTATTACCATGACAAAATATATTATCCAACCGCCAGTCTTCTTCCCTGATTACTCTTTATTCTCTGTGCACTCCCAAGAATTTCATTCACAAACAAATACGTATTGTAATTAGCTTCAACATCAAGTTGTTCAAGGTCGGTATGTTCATGTAAATAACCTGCTGATAGATTGACGCTTTGGACATTATGGGAAGCCCATATTGCTGTATCGCTTAATCCGCCACTTACTGCTTTCCAATCTCTCAGTCCATTAGCACGTGCAATTCTTTCGAGTGTCAGACCAAATGCAGCATTACAAAATTCTTGCTTATAGTTATGAGTGACGATGTCATTCGTTCCTCGTCGATCAATGACTAGTGCCATGTCAACATTCCATAAAAATGAATCGTTCACTTCACGTGCACCAAGTAAACCAATTTCTTCTTCCACAGTGAAGATAATTTTCAATGTTCCTTTAAAGTCATTTGGTTGAATAGATTTAAGTGTAGCTATTATTACGTGTACCCCGGCTCTATCATCTGCACCCAAAATACCTTTGTTGCTAGTCCAGATGTTATCTTTTTTTACAATAACCCGTGATTCTTCAATTGGTTCTACTGTGTCGAGATGAGCATTCAACAATATGGTTGGACCAGAGCCAAATCGTTTTTTAGCCAAGATATTGCCGTAGTGATCAACAGTGATATGGTCGACATAAGGAGTGATTTCTTGCAAAACGTGCTGACGTATTTTGCTTTCTCTCCCGCTTTCACCCGGAATATTCAATAAAGTTTCAAGTTGACTGTTAAAGTCATTCTTATTGACACGTAAATCAGATTTCATGATTATTTCTTCTATCTCAGACGGTTGAAATTCTGACAATTCTCCAGCAATACCCGGCAAATCTTGTCGCTGAATACTCATGTACAAAACATTATTTTTCCTTTGGCATTTGATATCAAAGTGATTCAGAAGAATTTTTACTGTCCTAGCAGTATCAGACTTTTGAAAGAAAATATGTGGTGCACCCTTTTCATGGCCATCACATGAATATATGGTAGTGAAACCTAATCGATTCAACTGCATGACCATACCTGCAATATATAAATCCAGCTTTGCAATCGGTAATTCAGCAGGATTGAAACTCATTTCAGTGATTCCATCATTAAACTGTCCTTGAATTGCTACCCACTTCTCTTCTGCGATAACTTCATCCGTGATTTCAAAAAAGGAACAATAGCTTTTAAATTTCACTTCAGCTTTCTCAAGTAAACTTTCCAGATATTTTCGATTATCGTTTGTCAGGTCTATAACCTTCAACTTCATTCCTTCTTGCGTTGTTACAAATCCATAACGAGTTAATAATGCTGACCATGTCATTACCATAAGAGCAACACTCCTTTTCTTTTGTTATGTTAAATATATCAACTCACCCGTTACAGCCCTGTAACGCCCACAAGAAAAGCCTTATCGATGTTACTCGATAAGGCTTGAATCGAAGAAATTATCTTCACGATATGCAATTTTGTAGGATATGTCTGGAATGTAGACTCCCTTATGATTGACTATGGCTTTACAATATCCCACTTTTCCAAAGTCTTCATTAAGTCTAGAAACAATGATTCTCAAATTACCAGATGTAATTGTATCTTCAGTGCTCAACGAATCCTCTAGATTAGTTGATATGTCTTTCGCTCTGATTGGCTTTTCCAACGAACTATTCTCAAGCAAGAACTTCAGATAATCGGCTCGTTTCTTCGGCAAAGTAGTTACACCATGCCCGAAAAGATAAATTTCACTGTCACTGAAATAGAGAAAAATGTGCCCTTCTGGTTGCCGTTCCGCTAAATTCTCGCATTGAATTTTAGAAACATGTTGTCGCTTTCCATTTTCAATCAAGATATATTCCGACCTCTTTAAAGTCATCTCAATTTTATTGGCAAGATCCTCAATGCCAATTCCCTCTGGTACAGGGACATCTTCAAACGTTTGCTCCAATTTCCTTGCTTGCTTCAATGAAGCAAAGGCCATCCGAATCGAACAATAACTAATGAACAACTTGGCTTTGATTAACTGATCCACTTCCAACTCAAAATGCTCGTTTTTAGGGTGATACTCAATAGCCTTATGAAAATGAGTAATGGCATTAAACCAGTTATGTTCCTTGTAATAGATAAAGCCAAGTCGATAATGAGCAGCAGCGTTTATGGGATTAATACTCAAAATTGCAATAAACTCATTTTTAGCAATATAAGAATCTGCCTTAGCCTCCATCTTAATGTAATAAGCATAGTTCATTAATGTATCGATCGCATTGTTCTTTTCATCTTCAGTTAGATGGGTTTTACCTTCTCGTAGAAGCTTTTTATTCAGGTCAGACATCACGTGAGAATGTCCATCTGGATACTTTGCTTTTTCTGCTTTGATTTGTTGTTTAATTTCATTCAATCTTTCTACTCGTGTCTGTACGATAGATTCTCTTTCTGTTGGGCGGATTCTTTTTTGCATTTTGCTTGATCCTTCCTCAAAATAAAAATTTATTGATAGGTTTTTGCATCAATACTTTTCTAATCTTTAGGTAAAAAATTTAAGAACAACATGTCCTTTTTACTCTCAACATCCGCAAATTTAATATTCCATCGTCTTTCCATGAATTCAAGTAGTACCAATCCTTGCTTAAGGATGGCATCTGCATTCCACTCGGGATATGCCGCAATTTCAATTTCACTGTGGGACCCATCTGTATATCCTTTATGGAACCTCCCTAAAGGAGACTTCTTATCAGGGAAACTATCATTCTGCAAACTTGAATTTTTACTTGTAGAAAGAGCTAATATGTTGCCAATGGAGCCCGTCAAAAGATTCTTTTGTTCCTCAGTTTCATTTATAAAAGCATTTTTCCAGTAGTCATTACTTGGTGTTTGAGGATAGATATGCTCTAAGGAAACTTTATCTTTTTCACTTTTCACAAACAATGTCCAGTCAATTTTCTGGTTACCGTTCTTCATAACCTTTTCTGTTTCATATTCATATAAAAAGTAATGCAACCCGTTCCACGAATAAAACCCTCCACCGTTTTTATAATGCCTACCAATATACGATTTGAAAGGCTGATAATCAAATGAAGTTTCAGGACTTAGCCAGTCTTCAATACGTGTTTTTAAAGAAAGACAAATTTCATCTATGGAAATATCTCCATTTTGTAATTGTTTTGTAAGCTTATAATATTCACTATTTCTAAATGTAGAAAATGCTCGACCCACTCTAAATGCTATAAATATAAACCTCTCTATTTCCTTAAACAGTTTGATTCTGCTGCCCGTAGTAATATCGGTTCTAATATACGATGCTACCACCAGAGGTCTAAAATAAGCAATTCCTATTCTATTCAATCGATCAAGCCATAGACTCTCTTCGTTTGTAAGACTCGAGTTGTTCAATGGGTTAAAAGAGTTGTACCAGTGTACAGCAGCTGATCTAAGATTTTTCACGTAATCTGATATTTCTTTCGGAGATAACTTTGGTCGGTTTATATTACTATCTACTACTGTGTTTTCTTCCAGTTCATCATCTTCCTCTAAATCTCTAACTTCAGAAATACTAGTGATTGAATCCGACTTAACTTCAGTTGTCTTATAAACATTTTGAGGTGTGAATTTCTCTTCTAAAAGGAAACGGATGTAGTCATCGCCCTTTTGTCGAGTATATTGAAAATACATAATCCAGTGCGCAACTAAAAAGTCATCATCAGGTAATGGATGCTTTTTATTACGCCCTAACTGAAAATAAACTTCTTTCCATGCATCATTAATATCTTTACGGAGTATGAATCTTTCATCTTGTTCAAGCTCATCTTCATCATACAAAGTGGTTAAGTATATTAAGCGGTTTTTTAAGAGTTCCAGATTCGATAATTTTTTCCCTCGATTATTCATAGTTTCAAACGCGACAAAAACATCAAAATCGTCAGGTATCTCATGTAAATTGAACATAAGATTCTGTGTAACCTTTCTAAAGAGCATCTCTATTCCAGATACACCGTTTAAACGATAGTGATTTTCTAGATTTTCGTAAAAGAACTGTTTTGCATTTTCTAGATTCAATGTATAGAAGGTTTCCATTATACTACCAGCATTAGGCTCGCCTAAAATATGATGCTTAAGATACTTAAAGCTCGGATTGTCCGTTTCATAACTAAATTTATACGTATTGACTAAAAACTGAGGGGGTTTTTGAACAACAAGGTATTCTTCTTTTATTTGTTTCAAACTAAACGTTCCAATATAAATCTCTGTGTCAGACTTTCCATCATTTTCTGGTATTGCTTTAATTAAATTCAAGATTTCATTGATGAATATTACAAAAGTGGTCAACCTTTGCTGCCCATCAACTATATGAAAAGGTTTAAAACCCCTGTCCTCTAATAACCATCGCTCCGCTGTCCAGTTATCACCTGAATAACCTTTTTTTGAGATTTCTTTTAATGACAAGAGTCCAGTATAGTGGGATTTGTCTTGCGGAAGGTTTACTATATCCTCCCAAAAGTCTTTTAATTGTCTCGCTTGCCACGCATATCCTCGTTGATAATCCGGTATCTTGAAGATCCTGTCCTTAAAGATACTCTTAAATGATTCTAATGTCTGCATGTACGGTAGTCTCCTTAATACTTGTGTCTATTAAATACAAAGTAATCAAGCATTAAAATATTTTTTAATAGCGAATATTAATAAATATATTGTATCTTACTTTTAGTTGTGTTGGTCAAAAATCAAGTGTGGATTAGAAGAAGAAAAATATGCTAGTCAATGAAGAATAGGAAAAATAAAGATTTCTGCCTGTTTATCTTAAAGAGGTTGTTCAAAAAG
>NZ_ALJG01000182.1 GCF_000286315.1 Paenisporosarcina sp. TG20
GGTAGTGGATATCAAGGTAACCGTCCGCAAGGAGATCGTCCCCAAGGTAGTGGATATCAAGGTAATCGACCACAAGGAGATCGTCCTCAAGGTAGTGGTTCTCAAGGCAACCGCCCACCAGCAAGTAACCAGGCAAAACCACCTTCGGGCCAAAGTCGTGGAGTAGCGAACCCTACTTCAGCACGTGATAAGCATAAAACTGCAACACCAACAACATCTGGTGAAGGCCGTAAGCAAGAACAAGGTGCTCAAACAAAAGAAAAGAAAGTTTTTGGTCAAAATCGTACAGCAGGATCAAGCTTTTCTGGCCGTCCTGGTGGTGGTGGAAATCACCGTCCTGGAACTGGTAACCGCGCTGGAGGAAGAAACAAAGGGAAACAAACTCGCCAACCAGTTGCTCCACCAGTACCGAAAAAAGAGAAAGAATTACCAGCAAAAATTACATTCTATGAGTCATTAACTGTTGCAGAATTAGCAAAAAAATTAGGTAGAGAACCATCTGACGTTATTAAAAAGTTATTTTTACTTGGTGTGATGGTTACTATTAATCAAGAATTAGATAAAGATGCAATTGAATTGATTTGTACAGATTATGGTGTTGAAGTAGAAGAAGAAATTCGTGTTGACATTTCGGATTTAGAAGGCTATTTCGAAGGTGAACAAGAAGAACAAAATATTCAAAAAGAACGTCCACCAGTTGTTACAATAATGGGACACGTAGATCACGGTAAAACCACGCTTCTTGATTCTATTCGTCACACTAAAGTAACTGCAGGCGAAGCTGGAGGGATTACTCAACATATTGGTGCTTATCAAGTTGTTGAAAACGGGAAGAAAATCACTTTCCTTGACACTCCTGGTCATGCTGCTTTCACAACAATGCGTGCTCGTGGTGCAAAAGTGACAGATATAACTATTTTAGTTGTTGCAGCTGATGATGGTGTCATGCCTCAAACAATTGAAGCAATTAATCATGCAAAAGCAGCAGAAGTACCAATTATAGTAGCTGTGAATAAAATGGATAAAGAATCTGCAAACCCTGAACGAGTAATGCAAGAACTAACTGAACACGGGTTAGTTTCTGAAGAGTGGGGCGGAGATACAATTTTCGCACCAATCTCAGCATTAAAAGGTGATGGGATTGATAACTTATTAGAAATGGTTCTATTGGTATCTGAAGTAGCTGAACTAAAAGCTGATTCTAAACGTCGTGCAATAGGAACAGTAATTGAAGCTCGACTTGATAAAGGAAGAGGCTCCGTTGCTACACTTCTAGTACAAGACGGCACACTTAATGTCGGAGATCCAATCGTTGTCGGACATACACATGGCCGAGTACGTGCAATGGTCAACGATTTAGGTCGTCGAGTTAAAGAAGCAGGACCAAGTACACCAGTTGAAATAACAGGATTAAATGATGTTCCACTAGCTGGAGATCGTTTCGTTGTCTTTGAAGATGAGAAAACAGCACGTCAAGTAGGAGAATCAAGAGCATCTACAGCAATTCAAGCACAGCGTTCAGAGAAAACGCGTGTAACTCTTGATAATCTGTTTGATCAAATGAAACAAGGCGAAATGAAAGAGCTAAACATTATTGTAAAAGCAGACGTTCAAGGCTCTGTTGAAGCAATGGCAGCATCTCTGATGAAACTAGAAGTCGCAGGTGTGAATGTACGCATTATTCATACTGGTGCAGGAGCGATTACAGAATCTGATATTTCACTTGCTGCAGCTTCAAATGCAATTGTTATAGGATTTAACGTAAGACCAGATATAAATGCAAAACGTGCAGCAGAAGCTGAAGGAGTAGACATTCGTCTACACCGTGTAATTTATAAAGTGATTGAAGAAATTGAAGCAGCAATGACTGGTTTACTAGATCCTGAATTCCAAGAAAAAATTATTGGTCAAGCAGAAGTACGTGAAACCTTTAAAGTTTCGAAAATCGGAACAATTGCTGGTAGTTATGTAATTGAAGGTAAAATTTCTCGAGATAGTGGTATCCGTGTCATTCGTGACAGTATCGTCGTATTTGAAGGCGTATTAGATTCTCTTAAACGCTTTAAAGATGATGCAAAAGATGTAGCAAAAGGGTATGAATGTGGGATAACTGTGAAAAACTATCATGATGTCAAAGAAGGCGACATTATTGAAGCTTACGTTATGGAAGAAATCAAACGCAAATGATTTCTTATGCGGAATGCGAATTTATCATTCCGACGTCACATTCGTTAAAAGAGAAACGCGCCGTTTTAAAGCGTATGTTAACTCGAACAAAGCAAAAGTTTAATGTATCAATTTCTGAAATCGAACACCAAGATGTATGGCAACGAACACGTATTGCGATTGTTTGTGTAGCATCATCTAGTGTTGCTAGTGACCGTGAACTGACTCATGCCATAAACTATTTGGAATCGAATCCAGAATGGGAACGCACAGAAACGATACGGGAATATCTATAGATAGAACAGAGGTGAAGCCATCATGGCGAATCGCTCAAATCGAGTAGCAGAGCAAATGAAGAAAGAGTTAGGCGAGATAATCGCAAGAAGACTCAAAGATCCTCGTATAGGGTTTGTTACTGTGACTGATGTAGAAGTTACAGGTGATTTACAGCAAGCAACAGTTTTTATTACAGTTCTGGGTGACGATAAAGAACGTCAAGAAACATTAAAAGCTTTAGCTAAAGCTAAGGGATTTATTCGTACAGAAATTGGACAACGAATTCGATTACGTAAAACTCCTGAGCTTATGTTTGAATTTGATGTATCTGCAGATTACGGTAATAAAATTGATACGTTACTTAGACAAATCAAGAACACTGAAGAAGTCGAGTAACAAGAAAGAGCCTGCTTTTTTTAAAGCAGGCTCTTTCTAGCAATATTGAAAAGAAACTGCAAAACTCAATATTCATATTTATTGAAATTAGCTCTATGTCTAGCTCTACAGGCTGCTATGCGAGCATCTTTAGGTTTAGTAAAAGATTACGATACGCCTGTTTCTACTACCCTTAAGTGTGCTAATGTGGTTTAAATCAGCCTGTTTAGCTTTTCTTAATACATAAAATTATTTTTTAAGGAGTTGGCACGTTTGCTAAATGGCATTCTTCCACTATGGAAAGAAAAAGGAATGACCTCTCACGATTGTGTCTTTAAACTACGTAAAATATTAAAAATGAAACGTATTGGACATACAGGTACTCTTGATCCGAGTGTAGAGGGAGTCCTGCCTATTTGTTTAGGTGAATCGACCAAAATAGCCGAGTATCTTACAAATGCAGGAAAAGTATACGAAGCCGAAGTGACGATTGGTATGTCTACTACTACAGAAGACGCGGATGGTGAAATTGTAGATAAAGATGATTCACAAAAACTATTCTCTCGACAAGACATCCTCACCGCATTAACAACATTGACTGGCACGATTGAACAAACGCCACCCATGTATTCTGCAGTTAAGGTGAATGGGAAAAAGCTGTATGAATATGCCAGAGCTGGTATTTCAATAGAAAGACCAACAAGACAAGTTACTATTTATGAACTGGATCTTTTAAGTAAAGAACTAATATTTTCAGGAATAAGTGTTTCATTTAGAATCCGTGTTTCATGTAGCAAAGGGACGTATATTAGAACGCTTGCTGTTCAAATTGGTGAACAACTCGGGTATCCGGCTCATATGTCACAGTTAGTAAGGACAGCTTCTGGAAATTTCACAGCGGATGATTGCGTAACTTTAAACCAAGTTGAAGAACTGGTAGAAAATGATTTACTTTCACGCAATTTATATGATTTAGATTATGCACTTCAAGATATGCCTAAGGTTGTTGTACCTGACGGATTAGATAAAGCTATTAGTAATGGACAAGTGTTAGATGCGCTTGAGCTGCTTGGAGAACATGAACGAGTTGTTTTTACAAAGGATCAACAAGCTGTTGCTGTTTACATTAATCATCCTTCAAAAGAAGGCAAGATGAAACCTGAAAAAATGTTTAATCGATCTACTAAGGAAGAGGTGGTGGAATGAATATAGTACAATTATCATACCCACATCATGTAAATGATCCATTAATTTCCGGTCCATTTTCCTTAGCTATTGGATTTTTTGATGGTGTTCACTTAGGTCATCGTGAAGTCATAGAACATGCAAAAAAAATAGCTTTGGAACAAGGCTTGAAATTAGCGGTCATGACATTCGATCCACACCCGTCAATTGTTCTTGGAAAGCGAAATGAAAAAGTATTTTATATTACACCACTAGACCAAAAGTTAAAATTGCTTGAATCAATGGGGATAGACACGACATTCGTTGTTCGTTTTACTTCTGACTTTGCGCAGCTAACACCTGAGATGTTTGTAGAAACGTTTATTGTTCAATTAAATGTGACCCATGTTACTGCAGGTTTTGACTTCACTTTTGGAACATTTGGAACTGGTAATATGAATGTCATGAAACAATTAGCAAAAGATGATTTTTATGTATCAGTCATTAAGAAAAAATCTATCGGTACTGAAAAAATCAGCTCCACAAGAATTCGACAAGCATTAACTACCGGGGATATGGAACAAGCATGTGAATTGCTTGGTAGACCTTTTCAAATTCCAGGTGTAGTTGTCCATGGTGACAAGCGAGGTCGTCAAATTGGTTTTCCAACAGCTAATATTCAAGCAAGAGAAGGATCATACATTCCTGCAACTGGTGTATACTCTGTCAGAATGTTAGTACAGGATGAATGGATTGATGGGGTTTGTAATGTGGGCTACAAGCCTACCTTTAAAGATCCCAACGATAAAAAGCTAACAATTGAAGTTCATTTATTTAATTTTGATAAAAATATTTATGGTGAAGAAGTCTATGTAGATTGGTATCATCACATTCGAAATGAACATAAATTTGATGGAATTGATTCTTTAAAAAACCAAATTGAAAAAGATAAGCATACAGCTATGTCGTACCTAAGAAACTTAGAGTTTTAGTTGCTTAATGATATGGAACTGTGCTAAAATGATATTTGCGCATAGAAATATGCTTAACCGTTGCTTGGCAATGCGAATCACCAACGCTTGCTCGGTAGTAGGGGATATTATGAGAATTGGAGGTGAACTCAGATGGCAGTTACACAAGAACGTAAAAATGAACTTATCGCTGAGTATCGTACTCATGAAAGCGACACTGGTTCTGCAGACATTCAAATCGCTGTATTAACAGAAGACATTAACAACTTGAACGGACATTTGCGTACACATAAGAAAGATCACCACTCACGTCGTGGTCTATTCAAAATGGTAGGACGTCGTCGTAACTTGTTGAAATACTTGCGTGAAAACGAAGTGTCACGTTACCGTGCTTTGATTCTTAAACTAGGTATACGTAGATAATAGCATTTAAGGTAAAGCGGGATTCGTCCCGCTTTTTCTTTATGTCTGAATTTCTTGTAAGAATTCGCTCTCATTGAAACTTTAGAAAATTTCGCATAATAAACACTTTTTTGATACACTACTAATGATACATAAAATTAAATGTAATAGGATATTTAGAACGAGAGGGGTTCATTTAATGAACGAAAAACAAATTTTTAATTTTGAGTGGGCAGGTCGTCCACTACAAGTAGAAGTAAACAAGTACGCAAAACAAGCTAATGGTGCTGTTATGGTACGTTATGGAGATTCAGCAGTTCTTTCTACAGCAACAGCTTCAAAACACCCGAAACCATTAGACTTCTTTCCACTTACATGTAATTATGAAGAACGTCTATACGCTGCTGGTAAAATTCCAGGCGGTTTTATTAAACGAGAAGGTCGTCCATCAGAAAATGCGATTTTAACAAGTCGTTTAATCGATCGTCCGATTCGTCCTTTATTCCCTGATGGCTTTCGTAATGAAGTACAAGTAATTTCAATTGTTATGTCTAAAGATCAAGATTGTACAACTGAAATGTCTGCAATGTTTGGTTCTTCATTGGCATTAATGGTTTCCGACATCCCTTTTGGAGGTCCAATTGCAGGAGTGCAAGTTGGATTAATAAATGAACAATTTATCATTAACCCAACAGAAGCACAATTAGCTGAAAGTACTATTGATTTAATCGTTGCTGGTACAAAAGATGGAATTAACATGGTAGAAGCAGGTGCACTTGAAGTCACAGAAGAAATCATGTTAGAAGCAATTATGTTCGGTCATAATGAAATTATTAAATTGATTGAATTCCAAGAACAAATTGTAGCTGCTATTGGCAAAGACAAGCTGGATATTAAATTATATGAGCTAGATTCAGAAATTTCTGCTGAAATAAAAGAATTGTGTGAAACAAAATTAAATATAGCTATTCAAGTGCAAGAAAAACATGCACGTGAAGCTGCAATTCGAGAAGTTAAAGATGCCGTAACTGAAATTTTTGTTGAACGTGAAGTTGACAGTGCTACTTTAAAACAAGTCCATGAAATACTGGATAAAATGGTAAAAGAAGAAGTTCGTCGATTAATTACTGAAGACAAAATCCGTCCAGATGGTCGTAAATTAGATGAAATTCGTCCACTTTCATCTGAAACAGGTATTCTACCTCGTACACATGGCTCTGGTCTATTCGTCCGTGGACAAACTCAAGCTTTAAGTATTGCAACTTTAGGAGCACTTGGTGATGTTCAAATCATCGATGGTTTAGGTAGCGAAGAGTCTAAACGTTTTATGCATCATTATAACTTCCCTCAATTCAGTGTTGGGGAAACTGGACCTATTCGTGGGCCAGGTCGTCGTGAAATTGGTCATGGAGCTTTGGGAGAACGTGCGTTAAAAGCAGTTCTTCCAGATGAGAAAGAATTCCCATATACGATTCGTTTAGTATCAGAAGTTCTTGAATCAAATGGATCTACCTCTCAAGCGAGTATTTGTGCATCAACACTAGCAATGATGGATGCTGGTGTACCAATTAAAGCGCCTGTAGCTGGGATAGCAATGGGACTTATTAAGCGCGGCGAGCAATATTCTGTTCTATCTGACATCCAGGGTATGGAAGATCATTTAGGAGACATGGATTTTAAAGTTGCAGGGACGGCTAAAGGTGTAACAGCACTTCAAATGGATATTAAAATTGATGGCTTATCACGTAGCATTTTAGAAGAAGCATTAAGTCAAGCAAAAATTGGTCGTTTGCATATATTAGAAAGCATGCTTGCAACAATTTCTGAACCACGCGTGAAATTGTCTAAATATGCTCCGAAGATTGTTAAAGTAAAAATTAACCCAGATAAGATTCGTGATGTAATTGGACCGGGTGGTAAACAAATTAATAAAATCATCGAAGAAACTGGCGTTAAAATTGATACAGAACAAGATGGATCAATTTATATTTCTTCAATTGATGAAAGTATGATAGCTCGAGCAAAAGAGATTATTGAGAATATTGTCCGCGTTGCTGTAGTTGGTGAATACTTCATCGGTAAAGTAAAACGTATTGAGAAATTCGGTGCATTTGTAGAAATATTTACTGGTAAAGACGGTCTTCTTCATATTTCTGAAATTCAAGAAGAACGAACTAAATCGGTTGAAGATGTTCTAAAACTTGATGATGAGTTAAAGGTTAAGGTAATCGAAATTGATAACCAAGGTCGTGTGAACTTATCACGTAAGATTGTTGTAAAAGAAGAAAAAGAAGCCGCTGAAAAAACAGAAGTTTAAGAAAAAAGATTATAGAGATAAGTGTCTGAGTCGATTTATATCTTAGTCTGCTGTGCTTTCTTAGAAGAGGTCGCCTATGTGGTCAATAGGCGACCTCTTCTTTGAGTTTATTAAGAAAGTATATATTGTTCTTTCTTTCTTAAAGTGAGTGTTCAAAAAGGAGCATAAAAAGAGCCGAGTAGGTCGAGGCGGCGTAGCCTTCGAGCACCGGAGCGTATGGTGTTGATACGTGAGGAG
>NZ_ALJG01000183.1 GCF_000286315.1 Paenisporosarcina sp. TG20
GGAGTCGCCGCCTTTCACTTCAATCATTCTCCTTTAAAAAATTAACAGTGATAACATTATATTTTTAAAAATAAATATAAACATTCGTTCTATCTTGTAAAAAGAAAGTACCCAAATCTATGTAGGACGATTTTTTATGTACAACCCAAATATTACTAACCAAGAATATATCCTGAACAAACTTCACTTTGACTGAGAGGAAACTTGCATTTCTAAAAAAGTAAACACGACTTCTTATTAATCGAATTACGAGTGTCTAGCATGTTAGTCTCTATATACTAAAAACACCATGAACACTGAGTTCTTGGCACATCCATTTTTATATACTTCTTATGTTTTAAGAAAAACTGTGCAGTACTCCCGTTCTTTTTAAGTAATACTAATGATTTGAGTGTTAGTAGAAAGTGTTTTCCAGCTATATCAACTACGGTTTCCGGGTCGCTTCGGACAGCAATCCTACTGCACAATAACCTGAAGACTACAAGGAACTTAGGGAAGTGACGTTGTCACATCATTAGGGTCCCAATACAGGCAATCTTGCGGGGGTATGCACCCGACGCGCCCCTTCAACTTCAACCAATGGGCATATCGTATTATTTATTTGGGTTGATGTGAGAATAGACACTGATTTTATAAAGAGGGGCGGCCGAAGATGCAATTTCGGCCTTTTTTTATTCTTTTAAGGCTGGGTAGTTTCTTTATGCAACCCGTGCATAAGTCGCATTACTTCAATTGTCTAAGTAGTAGAAACAATGTTCTTCATGGAAATCCTTCATATGAATTGATTTAGCTAGAGTATCACCAAAGAATTTACGGTTATAATGTAATTTCCATATACTAAAAACACCATGAACACGGGGTTCATGGCACTCTATAATTGTATATTATCTTCCGAAAAAATCCCACCTGGAAAATTCCAGATGGGAGATACTTTAAGCATATTCTATAAAACTTTAAACTTACCTTTTTTCACTACTAGTGAAGCTCCACCTATCATATATAGAGCACGGTTATCTACCATTTTTTTCATAAATGAAGCTTTAGTACCTGTCACTTTTTTACCGAAAACAACACCAATTGCATCGTCTTCCCCAAGTGAACATAAACTACCTTTTAAGTCAGGCACGAATGATTCAGTATCTTCTCCATTGATTAAAGCTAGTAAGTTTTTTGCCACTGTAACACCTTGTTGCATTGCTATTTGTGCTGTTGGTGGATAAGGACGATTAATTTCTTCATTAATCAATAATGCACAATCCCCAACGATGAATACATCACTGTGACCAGGAGCACGCATATCTTTTTCCACTTTAACACGAGCACGCATGTTTTCAATGCCTGTTTGCTCGATTAAACGATTTCCTCGAATACCCGCAGCCCATATAACTGAACCTGCTTTTATAAATTCGAACTCATCTTCACCTTTTTTAATTTTAACGCCTTCTGGAGTTGCTTCAACAACTGGAGTTCCAATTGAGAATTCAATTCCTTTTGCTTGTAGGTGACCCACTGCATATTCAACTAATTCCGGATCAAAACCAGGCAATACCATAGGAGCTGCTTCTACACAAAGAACACGCACTTTTTCTTTTGGTACATCAAATTCTTCACAAAGTTCAGGAACACGATTACCTAATTCACCTAAGAATTCAATACCCGTGAATCCAGCACCACCAACAACAATAGTTAAGCGACTATCGTCTTTTATTTCTTCTAGTGACCATGTTGCAAATTGATATTCAATATGTTCACGTATTTGTCGAGCAGCTTTTACATTGGCAATTGATAAAGCATATTTATCTAGACCTGGAATACCAAAAGTTTCTCCCTCAAATCCAAGACCGATAACTAGGTAATCATAAGAAAATACACCAGTATCAGTTGTAACTTTTTTACTAGCAATGTCTATTCCTTCAACAGATGCTTTAACAAACTTTACTTTATCTGCTTTAATTACATCTGCTATATCATAGCGTACTTGATCAGCAGTTAATGTTCCAGCTGAAGCCTCGTGTAACCAAGTAGATTCATAGTGATAATCATTTTGATTAATTAATGTAATATCTGCAACATCGGAACCAATATTTTTTTGCAAGTTAACTATCGTTGATAATCCGCCATATCCAGCGCCCAACACTAAAATTTCCGGTTTTTTCACCAAGATTCAAACCACCTTTTGTTTGTTTTATACACTGTATAGGTTCAGTAATATAAATCTATACTGTGATAACTAAATTTTATTTATCTGCTTTACGACAAATTTCCTATTTACAATAATAGACCTTTTATGAATTGAATTCAATACATTCTTATGAAGTAGGAAAGGTTTGAATTTACAGAAAAAAAGACCGAAGTTTATTCGGTCTTAGCAATTCTCTGGAGTACCTTTTTTTGCAGCAGTCGTAAATGAAGAACCACAGCCACAAGATGCAATAGCATTTGGGTTTTCAATCGTGAATCCGCCACCCATTAGAGATTGTTTATAATCAATTACGGTACCATTAATTATTCCTTTGTCTTCATTGGATACGAGGATCGTTAACCCGTGCTGTTCCAAAATTGTATCAGAATCCGTTTTCTCGCGTTCAAATCCCATACCGTATGATAATCCACTACATCCACCACCATGGACAGCTACTCGTAGAAAGGCGCCTTCTTCTTCATTGTGACTCATCATTTCTTTCACTTGATAAGCTGCTGCTTCTGATAATTGAACAATTTGTGTCATCCAAAACACCTACTTTCTATTTTATATAATAAAACTTTTTCTGAAAGCATCCAAAGAACAGATCTTTAATTGATTGCCCATTTTTTAATGAATTTTGGTATAATGAGTAAAGATAATTAGTAAAAAAAGGAGCCCATACTTAGGCTCCTTAATGTATACATTCAAAGCCTGGTTCAGAACTAATTTGGAAATGTATTTTGGGTTTGTCTCTATCTCTGTCTGAATCGAATTTAAGTGGTAACGGTTTTGTTAATATTAAAAAACTTGTTCTACTTCAACAACACCCGGAACTTCTTCTAATAGTGCACGTTCAATACCTGCTTTTAGTGTAATTGTCGAACTTGGACAACTTCCGCAAGCACCTAATAGACGGAGTTTAACAATTCCATCTTCAATATCAACAAGCTCACAGTCTCCTCCATCTCGGAGTAAGAATGGACGCAATTTATCTAGCACTTCTAGGACTTGATCATTCATTGTATCAGTCATTAATCTCGACTCCTTTCTTTCCTTATAATTATTATAAAGTGAATAGCTCAAAAAATCCATCAGTACATACTAAAGGGGACATAAAACTTGAAGAAAAAAATACTTTCAATTGAAATATTTGGCGCCGACATTATATGTGCTAGTTGTGTAAATGCACCTACCTCTAAGGATACGTATGAATGGTTACAAGCAGCTATCGGCAGGAAATATCCAAATTCCCCCTACGAAATTACTTATATCGATATTCAAAAGCCAACTGATAATGAACGACAACAAGAATTAGCCAACCGTGTATTAGACGATGAATTTTTTTATCCGCTCGTTTTGATTGAAGGAAAAGTAGTTGGAGAAGGTAATATTAATCTAAATTCTGTATTCATGGAACTTGAGAAGTATGGGTTTACAAGTACTTAAATAAAACAAGGAGACCTTGAAGTATCTTTTACTTCTAGGTCTCCTTTTATGCATCAACCGTTATGCCACTTATACATCCATAAAACACCTGACTTCATCAAACGTGCAATACGTCCAGTAACAGTCCGGTCAGCAAGGTAAGCAAAACCTTGTTTTTTCCCTAAAGAACCTAGGAATCCTTTTAGTTTTATTTGAGGCATTTCTTCAGGTAGCTCTTTTCCTTTCCAACGTGTTTGCAGTACTTGAACAATTTGTTCTGCTTGCTCTTCTGCTACTTGTGCACTTGGAGCATAAGGTAATGCTGCACAGTCTCCAACTACATAAACGTGTTCATTATCGGGTATATTATGGTATTGGGATAACACGACTCTCCCCATGGAATCTTTTTCAGTATTCAAGTTTCGAACCAACTCAACTGGTCGAATACCAGCAGTCCATACAACAGCATCTACATCAATTGTCTCTTCATTGTTGTATAGCATATTCGGTCCAACTTTTATAATGTTTGAATTACTTACAACATCTACGTTATGTTTTTCAAACCATTTTTGTACGAAATTACTTAGACGTTCAGGAAAATCTCTTAATATTCGAGGACTACGATCAAATAGTTTAATGCTTAAGTCAGGTCGTGATTCCCGTAATTCACTTGCAAGTTCAATGCCACTCAACCCGGCTCCAACAATTCCAACAATTGAACCTGAAGGTAGTCCGCATAATTTGTTAAAAGTTTCCCGTGCTCGCCCGATTGTTTGAATGCTATATGTGAATTCATCTGCACCTGGTACGTCATGATAATTATCTTCACACCCTAAACCGATGACGACTTCGTCATAAGGAATACGAGTATCATTTGCTAAAACAATCTCTTTTTCCTCTAATTTGATTTCAACAACTTCACCATAGACCATTTTCAACCGCTCATGTTCTGGATAAGGTACACGAACTTCTTGGTCAGGGACAGTTCCTGACGCTAATGCATAAAATTCCGTTTTTAAACTATGAAAGGGCGTACGATCTACTAAAGTTATCTGCATGTCTTCTGGTAAGTTATTGGGTAATAAACGAAGTAGCATACGCATGTTTCCATACCCGCCACCAAGTAATACTAAATTTTTCATAAATATCTCCTTCTATATACAGTCTTTCTTCCGTTGTTAGTATAATTCATTGTGAAAGTTTTCTCAATAAGCCACGCTAATTGACGAATAAAAAAAAATAGAGTAGCATGGCGATGTAGTGAGGTGAAGATCGTGAATCCAATGGTAGAATTTTGTGTCAGCAACTTGGCAAATGGATCACAAAAAACATTTGAAGAATTAGAACGCGATCCCAATATTGACGTTCTAGAGTATGGATGTTTAAGTTATTGTACGAAATGTGCTGAGTCTTTTTTTGCAATTGTAAATGGTGATGTGGTACAAGCAGATTCTCCAGATGAACTTACAAAGAAGATTTATGCACATATAGATGAAAATCCACTCTTTTAATAAATAGGAGCTGCATTAATGCAGCTCCTATTTATTATACCCAATCGCCTAAACTCTTAAGTGTCAAAGTAGGAAGTAATTGTTTTAAAAGGACTTCTTCTGTTGAAGTAACACCAGTATTTAAATGAATGGTATCAATTCCGAATTTAATGCCTGCTAAGATATCAGTATCATAATTGTCACCAATCATCACCATATCTTTTTTTGTAAAATCATGTTCACGCTGTATGATTTCAAGCATATGTCCATGTGGTTTACCCATAAATATTGGATCAACACCTGTTGCCGTTTGAATTAGAGCTGCAAATGCTCCATTCCCTGGTATAAGTCCTCTTTCAGATGGAAATGCACGATCACTATTTGTGCATATAAATACGGCACCTTTTCTAATATCTAAACAAGCTTGTACTAGTTTCTCATATGTAATACTTCGGTCAATTCCAAGTACAAATACATCTTGAGAAGAATGGGTAATGTTTACTTTATTCTCAAGAAGAGCTTCTTTTAGTCCACTCTCACCTATCATCGAAACAGCTACTCCAGGATAATGTAACGCAATGAATTTAGCCGCAGCCATAGCAGAAGTCATAATATGACTTCTTTTTGCTTCAATTCCAAAACCAAGTAGTTTTGTCATTACTTGATCTGGTGTTTGGGAGGCATTATTCGTTACAAAAAATGGTTCAATCTCTTGCTGTTGAAGATAATGAATGAAATTAATAGTTTCAAGTATAGGTTCCTTACCTCTGTACACAGTACCATCTAAATCAATACAATATGCTTTATATGTTTTCATAATTGTTGTTCAGGCAGAAATGCAGATACTGCTCCTAATTCATGATTTAAGTAGTGTTCAATTGATACTGGAAATTGTTTTAGATGGTTTATATTCGTCTGTAAAGTTTTTATCACTTCTTCATGATTTACGCTTATAAAATCTCGTACAAGCATCTTTCGGAGTGAGAGTACTTTTTTCAACGGTGCATCCATTTCAGGTGAAATTACTTTTTCATCGGTCATAATATCGATAATGTCCTCATAACTTCCCGGATCGCGCATAATAAAGCCATCAATCATTGAATTACCCACATCAATTATTGATTCTATGATATTTTGGGCTATACGTTCTAAAGCGAGCTTACCCAGATCATTCGAAGTAAATTCTGTAGATTTATCTAACATTTTTATAATTGTTTCCATATAAGATAATGTCAAACTAATTTTTTTACGGTCAACAAAATACATTGGGTTCCCTCACTTTATAGATCTTGTGGCATTAACTTTTCCCTTCTATAATAACATATTTCTTGGTGTTGAAAAAGAACAGGATTATTGAACGATCTTCTCAAATTGAAAAACCTTGATTAGGACAATCAATCGTCCGAATCAAGGTTTTCGATTTCTAATATATCGTCTGGTTCAGTTAATGCTTCAATAGTCGTCGTTGGGCCTAATTTTTTTAAAATAAAATAAGCACATCCAAAATTACAATATTCATATAAGTAATCTTGCAACGTACTAACTTTTGTATCGTAAGTTGCCTTTTGATTTTTATCATCAAAAAAACCTTTTAAACGAAGTTGGCCATATCCCCAATCACCAAGGATATAGTCGTATTTATTTAAAATCTCACTATAGCGCTCCTGAACTGCTTCTTCCTGAAACGCTTCACGATAATCAGTTAATACTTCATAATCCCAGCTATCAATTGTAAGCATGACTCCACTCTCCATTAACTCGTTTTGAGCGCTAATTGCTCATCACCAATCCTTTGTTTTTCCTTTGCTGCAGCATTTACTTGTTCATCAGCATGATAACTACTTCGAACTAATGGACCTGCTTCACAATGAGAGAAGCCTTTAGACATTGCAATTTTACGTAATTCTCCAAATTCAAGTGGGGAGTAATATTTTTGAACAACTAAGTGTTTTTTAGATGGTTGTAAATACTGACCAATTGTCATAATATCCACGTTATTTGCACGTAAATCATCCATTACCTCGATAATTTCTTCTTTCGTTTCACCAAGTCCAACCATCAAAGAGGACTTCGTTGGAATATCGGGTTGCAATTCTTTTGATCGTCGTAATAATTCAAGAGAACGATCGTATTTTGCACGTGCACGAACTCTAGGCGTTAAACGGCGAACCGTTTCAATATTGTGATTTAATATGTCTGGCTTTGCATCCATAAGCATTTGTATATTTCCTTCAATCCCCCCCATATCAGAAGGTAAAACTTCGATTGTTGTAAAAGGATTTTTTCGACGAATCGCTCGGACTGTTTCAGCGAAAACAGCTGCCCCTCCATCTTTTAAATCATCCCTTGCAACAGCAGTAACAACAACATGTTTTAGATTCATTAAAACAACCGAATCTGCAACGCGTTCCGGTTCTCCTAAATCAAGCTCATTGGGCAATCCAGTTTTAACTGCACAAAATCGACATGCTCGCGTACAAATTGCCCCTAGTATCATAAATGTAGCAGTACGTCGCGTACCCCAACATTCATGTATATTTGGACATTTGGCTTCTTCACAAACAGTATTTAAATTATTTTCTCGCATTATTTTTTTAAGACCTTTATAGTTTTCATTCGTATTAAGTCTAATCTTCAACCAGTCAGGTTTTCTAATATGTGTTTGTTTTGTTGTCATACTGCTATAGTCAACCCCATTCTTTCATAGTATGTAGTCAAATTACTTACTCTTGACAATGTAACATATCCGACCAAGTCTAACAACCATTGAAGACATTAAGAAAAACCTGAGCAAAGTCGGACCGGTCCTTTATAAGTTAGCCTTCTATTTAAGTCTAGTGATTTCCGTT
>NZ_ALJG01000184.1 GCF_000286315.1 Paenisporosarcina sp. TG20
GGCGTTCTTAGCCTTTGTTCCGTTGTGCGCGACTGCGGGGTCTTGTCTGTCTCGCTTATCCCGCTGGAGTCGTCACCTTTCACTACAATCATTCTCCTTGTTATAAATCAACAGTGGTAACAATATGTATTAAAAGAAAATAAGTTTTAGAATATTAGTCTCCATATACTAAAAACACTATGAAAACTTAGTTATTGGCATATTAAAAAAGCCGTCACTTCACGAGTTCTCACTCGCAAAATGACGGCTTTCATCATGACTAATTTGAATTTGATTGAAGTTCTTTATTTTCTTCATCTGTAAACGCTCGAGACCTTGATAAGAATCGTTTACCTTCCACTCCTTCTAATGAAAACATGCCGCCTCGACCGACTACCACATCAATGATTAATTGTGTATGCTTCCAGTAGTCATATTGGCTTTTGTGCATGTAGAAAGGACTGTCACCGATTGAACCGAGTAGCACGTCTTGATCGCCAACTATTAAATCACCATCTGGGTAACACATAGGTGCTGAACCATCACAGCAACCGCCAGATTGGTGGAACATCAATGGCCCATGCTTGGCTTTTAACAACTCAATCAGTTCAAGCGTAGCGTCCGTAGCAATAACTCGTTCAATCATTCGTTATTCTCCTTTCGATCAAAAGAACCCTAATTTATCTTCACTATAGCTGACAAGTAAGTTCTTCGTTTGTTGGTAATGATTTAACATCATTAAGTGATTTTCTCGACCAACACCAGACATTTTGTATCCACCGAACGCGGCATGTGCTGGATATGCGTGGTAACAGTTTGTCCACACACGTCCTGCTTGAATTGCACGACCGAAACGGTATGCTGTATTCATGTTACGAGACCATACACCTGCACCAAGCCCATATAATGTATCGTTGGCGATTTCTAGTGCTTCTTCATGCGTTTTGAATGTCGTTACAGATACCACTGGACCAAAAATTTCCTCTTGGAAAATACGCATTTTATTATGTCCTTTGAAGACAGTTGGTTTTACATAGTATCCTTCAGACAAATCACCTTCTAAATAATTACGCTCTCCACCTATTAAACAATCTGCTCCTTCTTGTCTACCAATATCTAAGTAAGACAAGATTTTTTCTAATTGCTCATTCGAAGCTTGAGCACCCATCATTGTGTTGGGGTCAAGTGGGTTCCCAATTTTAATTGCTTCCACTCGAGCTAACACTTTTTCCATAAACTTGTCGTATATGGATTCTTGTATCAACGCACGGGAAGGGCATGTACATACTTCCCCTTGGTTCAAAGCAAATAATACAAATCCTTCTACTGCTTTATCTAAGAACGCATCATCATGGTCCATTACATCTTCAAAGAAAATGTTTGGTGACTTGCCCCCCAGTTCTAGCGTAACAGGAATTAGGTTTTGAGATGCATACTGCATAATCAATCGACCCGTCGTTGTTTCTCCAGTAAATGCAACTTTTCCAATGCGTGGATTTGAGGCAAGAGGCTTCCCTGCTTCTAAACCAAATCCATTCACGATGTTTAACACGCCTGGAGGTAGTAAATCTCCTACTAATTCTGCGAATACTAGAATACTAGCAGGTGTTTGCTCTGCAGGTTTTAATACGACACAGTTTCCTGCAGCAAGTGCTGGTGCAAGTTTCCACACGGCCATTAACAATGGGAAGTTCCATGGAATAATTTGAGCTACAACGCCAATTGGCTCGTGGAAGTGATAAGCTACCGTATCGTTATCAATCTGGCTTAAAGATCCTTCTTGTGCACGAATTGCACCTGCAAAGTAACGGAAGTGATCGATGGCAAGTGGTAAGTCGGCATTTAATGTTTCACGAACCGCTTTTCCGTTATCCCATGTTTCTGCAACAGCTAACATTTCTAAATTTTCTTCCATGCGGTCAGCGATTTTATTTAAGATATTAGCACGTTCAGCTACAGCTGTTTTTCCCCAAGCATCTTTTGCTGCATGTGCTGCATCCAGAGCTAGTTCAACATCTTCTGAAGTTGAGCGCGCAATTTGAGTGAAATTTTTACCAGTAACAGGTGATACGTTATCAAAATATTCACCTTTCACTGGAGCCGTCCACTCACCGTTAATATAGTTTTCGTATTTTTCTTTAAACGTTACAATTGAACCTTCTGTGTTTGGAAATGCATATGTCATTTTCATATTCCTCCCTTGTCCTAGTAATTCCTATTGTATGCGCTTTCATTTATAAAAATGATAGAATGCGAGATTTAGGAATTCCTTTATTTTAATTTTGTCAGACTTCATAGAAAATTACAATATATTTGTTTGTTAGTTTAGTTTTATATAATAGTTCCTTGCTTAGATTGGATAAACTTATATTTTTTAGTTATCTCTGAAATGATCTACACTCTATTTTAAGAATTAACAACTCAAAGAAACTCTAGACGTTAGGGCTTAGTACTAAATAATATGTATACGAAAAATCAATTACTTTATTAAATTGTAAAAAAGGCCTGTAGAATCATTCTCTCTACAGGCCTTTTATCTTAATCTTCTAATGTATTAATTTCAACTAACATTGCAGTAACTAAAGTGATGACAACAACCATCGATAACAACATTAAGACCATTTTACACAACTCCTACCAAGTTTTATATCCTTCTGAACCAGGATTATCTAGCATACCGCCCAATGGGATCGCGTAGGCAATAATGATTAGTGCGAATGCAATACCAATCCAAATCCACCAATTCTCAAGAAATTTCGGTGTATGTTCAGTATCGCTTTCAGCCATTGGAAACTCGACGAAGTCTTCTTCGCGTATCGCTTTTGGTGAAAGGAACATCGACATGACGACAATGTAAATTAAAATCATCGCAGATAAGAATAAAATACTTCCTCCAACCGCCATTGTTACGTGATTGGTTATGAGTCCTTCAAACCATCCTTGTGCTGCTGGGTGATCGTTATATCCCGAATATGCGGTGCGTCTTGGTGCGCCTAATAGACCTAAGATATGCTGTGATGTCGACATTAATAACATGCCAATAGTCCACGTAAAGATTTGAATAAATCCAAGTTTTTGCATTGATTTCGAAAACTTACGTCCTGTTAAATATGGTATTAACCAAAATGTTAGTCCCATAAACGTCATGGCAACGGGTGTTCCAACAGTAATGTGAAAATGTCCGACAATCCATAACGTATTGTGTACAATTTCATTTAGTTGGAAACTTGCATTTATTATCCCACCTGCTCCACCTGGTATGAAGAATGCCATTGCAATAAATATTGATGTAAATCTGACATCTTTCCAAGGGAGTTTCTTAAACCATCCAAAAAGTCCTTTTGCGCCTTTTTGGCGACCTGAAATTTCAAAAGTAGCGAACATTGAGAATGCAGTTAATAACGATGGAATGATTACCATGAAAGTCAAGACAACTTGCAAGAACTTCCAAAATTCCGAAATTCCTGGTTCTGTTAATTGATGGTGAAATCCAACCGGGATAGAAAAGAGAATAAATAATACAAATGCTAGACGAGCTAACGAGTCACTAAACACTTTTGTCCCGAGTAATTTCGGAACGATTACATACCAAGCCATGTACGCTGGTAATAGCCAGAAATATACTAGAGGATGTCCGAAATACCAAAACAATGAACGGCTTAATTCAACATTAATCGTATCCACCCAACCGAATGCCCATGGAATGAATTGGAATACTACCGTTGCAACAACTCCTAAACATGATATAAGCCACATGACAATAGTCGTTATTGTCATAAAGGCAAATAGTGGACTAAATTGTCCTTTGTTTCTTCTACGCCAAACAATATAATGACCCACTAATGCGAAACTACTAATCCATGTCCCTACTACAAATAATGCTAGCCCAACGTAAAACCATCCACTTGCTTTCAGTGGTGCATAGAATGTATATAAAACCGACGCTTTACCTGAGACAATCATTACTGTGGCTAATACAGTTCCTATTGTTGTCACTGCAAAACCTATCCAGGAGCAAAGACGAACTTTCGGCCCAAAACTACCGAGACTTTTACTCATGCCAGTAATAAAGAATCCGAAAATAAAATAAGTCGTAAAAATAAGTGCAAGCAACACACCGTGTGCTGTTAAAATTTGATAGTAATCTAACCAACTCGGTAACTTGAGGGCATCATTTCGAATAAAAACTTGGAGTAAACCAGTTAATGTCCCAATCAAAAATGCGATGTATGCTACTGCGATGTTCCATAAAGCTAACTTCCGATCTTGTGCAGCAATCATGTCAATACACCTCAATTTCTGTATACATCATGTGGTGGCCCGCTCCGCAATATTCATTACAAAGAATCAAATACTTTCCAGGTTTGTCGAAAGTGTATGATTTTGTTGTAATATGACCAGGTACGACCATCATATTGACTTTTGTATCAACGATGGTAAAACTGTGAACGACATCCGTACTCGTTACTTTAAAAATGATTTCTTTTCCAACTGGGACTTTAAGGTCTGGAGCAGTATAGCCAAAAGCTAATGCCACAATCGCGACTTGATATGTATCCTCATCGAGTTGAGTAACCCCTGGTTTATCAAAAGGGGCAGTTTCATTTACCTTTTTTGGATCAATCGTTTCCATTCCGCCCGACGGTCCATGGTTATGAGCAAATGCACTTACTCCGACAATACTTAAAAAAACTATAAGTGATGCAACACCGAATACAAGCCAAATTTTTTCATATTTATGAAGATGCATACTAATCTACTCCTTTTTATCTTGCTACGTACATTGAATAAACAATTACCCACATGGCGATGATAATGACCCCAACACTTAAAACACTAATTAATGTTCCTTTTAGATTTATGTCTTTTGAATGTCTTGGTTCGCTCAATTCTACTCACCTCTTATGTTTGTTCATCTTATATTAAGCGTAAACGATTCCCGCTTTACACATTGTGATAAATGTCACACCTATACTTCTTTATATCGGATTGTCAAACTATTGACTTATTCTAAAAAGTAATAGAGCTGTTTGTAATACACTACGCTGAGAGTTTCAGGATCACTTTGAATTATCAATCCGCTTCAACCATAAGAATGAAGATATAGACTAAGTGAAGTTGACAAGGGGGAAGTCATTCTATGTTTCCGTCCACTCATTCTATGTTTCCATTTTATGAATATGAAAAAACCTTTAATCCGAATTTTGTTAAAGTGAGTCCCAAACTTAGCGTAAATTAAGATTTTAAGGCTGGGTAATTTCATTAGACAACCTAACGCAAGAAGGGGTTATCGACATACTGTCTACTACCTATGGAGAAGATACAATGTTCTTCAAGTTAATGAATTACAGCATGGAAACTCTTCACATTAATCTGATGATTACGTGAGTCCCAACATAGAAATTTCGTTTTAGTATATTAGTCTCCATATACTAAAAACACCATGAACACGGGGGTCATGGCGTTTCATAAATATTCTTGCTTATTTTTTAAAACCCCTCGAACTGTTTTGTTCGAGGGGCTAATTAGTATTATTATCGCTTCACTTCTGTAACAGATTATCTCAGAAAAAGTCATCCTAGTTTCGGCAACCACTTCATTAATCTATTCTGCAAAATGCGATTGGACAATTCTCGCAATTAATTCCATCTTTTAAGTATTGGATGTCGTGGATAAATAACTTTCCTTTTACCATTGAGACCTTATTTTGTTTTTTCAAGTCACTTAACATTCTGTTAACCACTTCCCGCGTCATACCGCAAAAATTGGCTAGCTCTTGATTGGTTAGTATCAAATCAATTAGAATTCCACTTTCTTCTTTTACACCATAACTATTGGTTAAGCGAATTAAAGTAGAGTATAAAGCCCCCTTTTTACCATGGAGCAGAAGGTCTCGGAATTTCATTTGTGTTTTCTGATGATTCATACCCATCCACTTCATAAATTCAACAGCAAGTTCAGAATTATGACTAAGTGTTTCTTCAAGATCTTCTATTTTAAACTTCAAACACACCATGTCTTCAATGACCTTTGCATCTAGCATATACCTAGGGTCTACTGAAAAAAGGGTGATTTCGCCGACTATTTGTGTTGGACCACATATTCTTAACGTCAATTCACGACCCTCAGGTGTAATCTTTCCAATTTGAACTTTTCCAGAACGAATTAAGTATGTTCCTTTTATGGGGTCACCTTCTCGAAACAAGAAGGTATCTTTCTTATATTCTCTTATCTCGTGCTTTATGGAAGTTAACTCTTTTGGGAATCCAACTATTTCTTCATTCAAATAGAGCACGCCTTTCCTCATCTGAACTAATCCGATTTTTTCTTAATGTTACCATATTTTTTATTACTTATGTGATGTAGCTTGATTTTTAGCTCTCTTACGTTTATTATATTCGTCCAAATACGTTATAATAAAGCTACTAACTAAAGCGGGTGAATTATATGCGTATTAATAAATTCTTAAGTGAAGCCGGTATTGTTTCGAGACGCGGTGCTGATAAATGGATTGAGGATGGTCGTATTACCATAAACGGTAAACAGGCAGAACTAGGTAGCAAAGTGGAACCTGGGGATGTTGTCCATGCAGACGGTAAAGCAGTAAAACATGAAGAACCTTATGTATATATTGCCCTTAATAAACCAGTTGGCATTACAAGTACAACTGAACGCCATATTAACGGAAATATTGTGGATTTTGTTAATCATCCTCTTCGTATTTTTCATATTGGTCGATTAGATAAAGACTCTTATGGTCTTATTTTATTAACAAATGATGGGGATATTGTTAATGAAATTTTGCGTGCTGAAAATGAACATGAAAAGGAATACATCGTTAAAGTGGAACAACCCGTTACCCAGGCTTTCATTAAAGAAATGTCTGAAGGTGTTGAGATTTTAGATACAAAAACATTGCCATGTAAAGTAGAACAACTTTCTTCTCATACGTTCAAAATCACATTAACCCAGGGGTTAAATCGCCAAATACGTCGTATGTGTGCAGCACTTGGTTACGATATAATCAGCTTACAACGAGTCAGAATCATGAATATCTCTATAAACAATTTATCAATAGGTCAGTGGCGTGACTTAACAAAAAAAGAATTAGACGAGTTATTTGAGATGCTTAACTATACGCCAAAAAGGTAATAGAAGAAGGATAAAGAGATTGGAGGTACGACTTCATGTTATCGGTAACACATACAGAAAATTTTACAGGTGCACGAATTAGTGGAGACTTTTGGGATTTAGACGAAGTCAATCAAGCGATTTATATAGTTGTTGGTGATGAAAATAAGTATTATAACTGGGAAGGATCCCGTAAACGTATTTTAGGCATTTCATATGAAATTCGACATGCTTCTTTAGCAGACCGTCATGTTGACTTTGTCGGGAATGGCTTATCCAAAGAATCAATTAAACAACATCAAAACGTTACTTCTCAAAAAAATATCTACTACTCTTTTGACTACTTATGGCCAGAGCTCATATTTACTGTTATCGCCTTAAATGATTTTATTCGTCTATATAGCAAAGATCATCTTTTTCCGAGTCTTGATGTACACGTCACAACAATACGTAAGTTTCAATCGGTAGTTGGTGAGGCATTGCATTCGGTTATGACAACAGAAGAATATGATCGTTTCATGAGTGTATTGAGTGGTAACGAAACGAATGTACAAGAGTATGCCATTCAGTTTGTTGACCTACTTAACCTAAACTACATTAACTTAACAAAGGAACAGCGTGAGAAAAGCTTAGGGATGATTGCACTAAAACTTGCAGTTCAAGATAAAGACTATCAAGAGGTACGTGATCAAATAATTAAATCTGCCAATACAACTAAAAGCGATATTCATAAAATGTTGATGACCAAGGAATATCCGGAAATTAAGTGGTAATAATAGTCGGTTAAGATAATGAGAGATTAAGAAAAACCTGGTAAGTACGCCCGGTTCTTTAAGAGAGTCACAGAATCAACTTTGGTTTCCGGTATGA
>NZ_ALJG01000185.1 GCF_000286315.1 Paenisporosarcina sp. TG20
AATCAAAAAGTTAATAGAAATACATATAAAAAGTCGTCATATTTTATATATTCTGATAGGACATCTACTGAGAGGAAACTTTGAAGGAAATCACGACTCACATTAATCGGGTTAACAACAGTCATACCAAAGAAACTCCATTTTAGAATGTTAGTCTCATATACTTAAAAACACCATGAACACTGGGTTCTAGGCACCCTCAAGCCATATACTTATCTTGTAAGAATAACCGGGTAAAGTACGCCCGGTCCTGAATCGCAATTCCAATTGCTTATGTCTTTAAAAAAATCGAATAATTGATAACCTGTTGAATCTTTGAATGATAAATACTATGTGACTTAATTGGAATCTTTTGCATTATTATCTTTTAATTTTTGATTAACTCTTAAGTGTGTTGGAGACTTGTCAGTACTAGTTATTAATTTAGTAAAATACGATGCAGTATAGTTATAACTAGTGTCTATTTTTTCTGCTAAGTAGTTCGTTCGTTCGAAAAGTATAGAACGTACATAATCGAGTTGTCTTAAGATTTTCTCTGTTAAAGCTTCCTGGTTATCCAGTCGACTTAGTACTTCGCTTTGTGCATCTACTTGTTTAGTAATTTGTTGTGAAAGTTGTTGTTGCAAATCTAGTTGCTTATTTACTTTTAAATCAAGTTGTTCATTAACTATTTCAACCTTATCCAATTGTTTTACAACATCTAGATTCGATTGATTGATAGTGTCCATGTACTCCTTCATTTCTTGTTTGAATATCACTTCATCATTTAATGTTGTTTGGATTGCTAAGTTTTTTTCATCCAATTTCTTTACCCACGACAACACTTGACCCTCAACTTTCTCATGTTTAAGGTTTACTTTTTTCTGCTCCCTTATTCCATTCTGAAAATTCTTCCATTGTGTGGATTGTTTAACTTCTTGCCTTTCCATTAAATCTTTCATTTCTTTAAAAGAATGCTGCAATGTTTCATTTGCGTTCCGCTGCTCCTCTAATAGTTCAGAAAGTGGATCCCTTTTAAAAAAACCTTGATTTAAATCCTTTATTTGGCCGTTGTTTTTAAAAACCTCCGGGTGCTTATCTTTGTTAATAAATAATCCCATCGTTATTAGCCCTCCTTATCCATACCTTGTATTATCATATGCATTTCGTATACAAGGGGATATTATCTTGAAAGAAACAATAACAATACGAATAGCTCATTGTAATTTTATGTTAATATTGGTAAGGTAAATTCATCCTGAAAATTATACAATTTACGTATACCTTATTTTTTAAAAAAGGGGAGTATTATGAAAAAGACCATTCTATTAAGTTTAACTATTGTGGGTTTAGGGCTTGTGAATTGGATTGCTGCATATTTATTTTCAATTAGCTTTGTTGATATTTCTATTCCATTCGGGGTAGCAGCTGTATTCATTACGTATATTTTCACAAATAAGGCAGGAACTTTAAGTCGGCAATTGGATACGCAAATTCAAGGTCAAACTGGGATTAGAATGGATATTACAAAACGTGTATCTAGTACATCATTTGTCTTTTTGGGATCTATTGTTTATTTTTCAATCACTCTAATAATAACTTTTATTACTTATAAGGATTATTTTATTTGATAAAAGTCGGAACTTAAAAAACCCCCTCTATCAAAAAAAAGGCCAAACAAGAAATATTTTCTTGTTTGGCCTTTTATATTATAAATTGTTTAGGAAGAGCCTTATGACATCCGTTCCACCTATAATGGTCCCCAAAGTGCTGCCTAAGTTGGTCAATACCACTACAAGAAGTACGCGCGTAACCTTATTATCCCAGAAACCTTTTATAGAAAACACATCTTCTGAAAGACTTTCAAAGTCTCCGACGTTTGGTCGACGGATATAGGCTTGTACAATTCCCGATACCCATCCCGCTGCTATTAATGGATTTAGTGAAGTTATCGGCGCTGCAACAAAGGCAGATAAAATGGCAAGTGGATGTCCAAATGCAACTGCGGCACCAATGGCTGCCAAGGCTCCATTCCACAAAATCCAGCTTAATGCCTGATCGAAACCGGCAGAAGGATTCGTAATAAAAGTATATATAATGATTGATAGTATAAGCGCAGGAATCGTCCAACCAATAATCTTAGGTACGATTGATTTAGGCGGTTTTTGTGATAATGCCTCTAAATCATGCTCTTTATGAATCTCTATTGTAATACCCGGAACATGTGCCGCTCCTAGCACCGCTACCACTTTGTTTCCAGGGGCATCTTTGATTTTCTGGGCTAGATATTGATCTCGTTCATCAATTAAAGGAGTTTTTAACTTCGGAAAAGATTTCGTGAATTCTGCAAGAACTGCATTAAGCGTATCTTGTGATTTCATTTCTTCGAGATCCTTTTCTGAGATTGTTTCTTTGCTAAAGATACTAAAGAATACAGCAGAAAGAAGCTGCGACTTCCCTGAAAGTCCTAAATTACTCCAAATTCGTGAAAAGGTAATTTGTATATTCCGATCTGCTAGAACCAGATTAGCACCTATTTCTTTAGCCGATTCGATTCCTTGAATCATTTCCTGGCCAGGCTTTATGTTAAATTGTTTCGCTAATCGTTTTTGAAAAGAAGAGATCGCAAGATTCATTAAAAGCAAAGTCGCTTTTTTATCTTTAATCACTTTAAAAATATCAGTTTCTTTCCATTTGTTACTATCCATGATTGATTGGTATCTTTGTTCATCCAACTCTATACAAACGGAATCGGGTCTCTCTCTTTCAATAACCTCTTTTACCTGCTCTGCACTCAATCTAGATACGTGGGCAGTTCCGATAAGTATTACTTCTTTACCATTTAAATTTATACGGGTAATGTTTTCCTCAGGCATAAACTACTTCCTTAATAGAAATTATTTTTCTTCGCGATAATCTTTTATCTAGTTATTATTTAGAGACTGGCTATTGATAATACTGAATGAGATTCCAATTAAATCTCATTTAACGATAGATGATAGTCTTCCTTTATATATTATACAGTTAAAATTAACTCTAAATCTATAATTGTCTCTAGTATATATAAATTTTAATACTGCCGGTTAACGAAATCTCGTATCTTATCTGCATAAGCTTGAGGTTCTTCAACTCCAGGCATATGTGAACTATTTTCAAATACATATAATTCCGATTCTGACACTAGGCTTGCATAATATTCGGTAGTTTTAGGAGTGGCTTCATCAAAACGTCCACATGTAAAAAGACTTGGAATTTTAATTTCGTTCAGTCTGTTGGTGACATCAAAATCTTGTAGAGTTCCCGTCACTGTAAACTCTGACGCTCCCCACATGTACCCGTAAATAGTATGGTTTGTTTTTTTCATATTGTCCAGAAGTTCTTGTGGCCATGGAAGGGTTCGGCACACGTGACGTTCATAAAATTGAATCATTGCATCTTGATACGCATCCGAGTCGGTCGTATTCTGTTGTTCACTAAGTTCAATAATTTCCTGCGTCTCTTGCGGTAATTCTTTCAAATAATTTCGTTGGTCTCGCTCCCACATACGTGCGTTCAAGCACGAACTAGAAAAAATCACACTCTTGACGCCAGATGGTTGTTTGAGAAGGTATGCTGCTGCAAGCATCGTTCCCCATGAATGACCAAGGATATGAACTTCCTCTAACCCTAGTGCCTGTCTTACTTGCTCTAATTCTTCTACGTATCTTTCAACGGTCCATAAAGAAAGGTCATCCGGCCGGTCTGAATTCCCACACCCGAGCTGGTCATAGTAAATCACTGGACGGTCATCTCCTAACATCCTTAGTGGATCCGACTCCCTACTCATACCTCCTGGGCCCCCATGTAATACAAGCAATGGAATACCAAGACCATTTCCAGTCATGCGATAATAAACATTTCCTCCTGTAACAGGAATATATCCTTCTGTATCTTTCTTCATCTTATCGTCACCTTTCATTATCTTTATTCATGGTCCAAAAACCATTTAGGCATTAATATCGTTTACCTGTCTTTCGCTTCCCACACTTCTTTCAAAACATTTCTGAATAACTCGTCCAACTTTTTCGTTGGGTCTTCAATTTCTACTGAAATTGTTTTTATGTAAGCTTCTAAACGAATTATTTCACTTTCTAGGAAATTATTGATTCGCTCAATTCTTGGTTCCAAAACTAATTCGTCACCTTCAATTTTACGTTTTAGGAGAAGTTCAATCTCATCTTTCAAATCTCCAGCGGGTAGCATTTCACTCATTAGTTCATGAAAACTAATAGGTGGGACTGTTTGATTCTCCTCAATCCACTTACAAGCCAATATAGGTCGAAGTACATAAAAATATTTTTTACTCTTCACTTCTGAGCCTTGCAAGTAGTCACGGTAATTATTTTTCGCCATGTTCAAATAATGATATAACGTCGCATTGGAATAGAATACTTGCGGCTCCAACGCACGCATTTGATCAATAAATGAATACGCTTGATAATAAATAATGTCACTTCTCATCCACTCTAGGAGAGGTGGATTACTCTTTCGAAACAGTCGCAACGCTTTCGTGATTTCCCATCCACTAATATCTAGCAAGTCATTTATTGGTACTTCAATTACATCTCGCTTCTTACCAACTCCCTGCGGATCAATGGACAGATACCATTCTGGTTGATGCACATAAATAAACCGCACATCATAATCACTGTCTTTTGAAGGGAATCCCCATGCTCTGCTGCCTGATTCTACAGCATATAATATTTTCACCTTGAAGGATTTTTCAATTTCTATAAGTTTTTGTTGAATTAGTTCTTTCATTTATTGGGACCCCTCTTATTTTCGTTTAAAATACTGTCCCTGGATTAAGGGGAATGATTCATGATGTGAGCTACCAACTTTCGGCTAATAAATAAATTCCTGTAAATAGCAGGATTATATATGTAAAGATCCGAAAGAAACGTTGGTTAATCTTTTTAAATAAGACTTGGCCAAGATACAAACCTAGTAGCACAAGAGGTAAGGCGAACCCGCTTGTCATCCAAATTGTTCTATTTGTACCAACAAAAATGACTTGAATGACTAAACTCATCGAATAGATGAATAAATAAAAGGCTAGTGTGGTACTTCTTAGTTTTTCTTTTTTAGTGTCAGTTCCTGAAAAATAAAGCAACAGTGGCGGTCCTGGCATACCAATACTGCTTGTTAGCACACCAGATAGTCCCCCTATAACAATGTCTTTACTGTTAGTTTGAGCTATACGATACTTAAGTATTAGCAATATAGTTAATACGAGTATGACGAGGCTTATTCCAAATATCAAATTTTTTAAATCCAATGCCAAGAAGATAATAATTCCTATTGGCAATCCTAAAGCACTCCCTATAACAAATCGTCTTAAAATACCATAATCTATGTCCTTTTTAATTTTATTTATTAAGGCAAATGATATTACTAGAGATAAAATGATATTAATTTGAATTGCTTCCATTGGTTCAAAAATGAAAAGCAAAAACGGGGTGGCCAAAATTGAAAAACCAAAACCTGTACTCGTTTGAAGTATTGAGGCTATTAAAATAATAACTATAACTATAAAAATTTCCAAGTATACACCTACTTAATCTGACTTTTTATGATTTTACGAATTCGAATAACCCTATAATAACACGACTGTCTTCTGCTTCCTCACCACCTGTCGCGCCTACAGGGTCTCCCGTACAATTCGCTCCGATATAAGCTAGCATAATAATTAATTCCTTTTAGATGTTTAATAGAGACTAACTAGACTATTCTATGTATAATTTGAAAAAACAGTGTAGCTCCAACAAAGGATACACTGTTTTCTAATGATTTAGAGTTTACCTGTATCTACGATAATGTTTGAAATCTTATCCAAATCCACATTTCCTCCAGAAATAACTGTCACAATTTTTTTCCCTTGAAAGGGTATTTTATTGAACATAGCCGCAGCAACTGTTGTTGCACTGGATGGTTCAATTAATTGTTTCATTCGTTCCATAACAAAACTAAAAGCCAGGCGAATTTCTTCTTCACTTACAAGAACAATATCATCAAGATATTTCATTAAAATAGGGAAAGTCAGATCCCCTGGCTGGTTTGTACGTAATCCATCTGCAATTGTAGAAGTACCAGAAATGGCTGTAATCTTGCCATTCTGTATAGATAGGTATGTATCACTTGCAATCTCAGGCTCGACCCCAATCACTTTAACTTTTGGATTACTTTCTTTTATCGCAGTTAGTATCCCCGATATGAGACCCCCACCACCAATTGGAACAAGGACTATATCAACATCTTGAAACTGATTTATTATTTCTAATCCAACTGTCCCTTGTCCAGCCATAATAAAAGGATCATCATAAGGCGGGATAAATACCCCGTTTTCTTGGACTGCAATTTCCTTAGCTCTTGGTAAACGTTCAGCAGATGTAGTGCCACACATTTCTATCTTGCCATTATAGGCTTTAATCGCATTAATTTTGCATTCACTAACATCTTCAGGAACAACAATTGTGGCAGGAATTCCATATTTATTGGCAATATAGGCGACTGCTTGACCATGATTTCCTGAAGATGCTGCAGTTACATATTTCGCACCCTCTTGAATTGCTTGAATAACTTTATTACTTGCTCCTCTTATTTTAAACGAGCCTGTCTTTTGTAAATGCTCTGACTTTAGAAAGATTTGATTACCACAGATGTGTGAAAGTTGTTGTGATTTTAAAATGGGTGTTACATACGTGATGTCCCCAATTCTTTCACTAGCAGCTTGAACATCTTTTAATGAAATCATATTTCGCTCTCTCCCTCTGCTTTGACAGCTATGATAAAGTCAACCTCTACTGGGGTATTACTAGGAAGTTCCGCTACTCCAACAGCTGTGCGAGCATGCTGCCCCTTTTCACCAAAATTTTTTTCGAGTAATTCAGAAACTGCATCAAGTACCTTTGGTTGTTTAGAGAACCCTGGTGCAGATTGAACATAGCCCGTTACTTTTAGTACTTGATCGACTTGGTCAAGGCTACCAATTGCCGATTGTAAACAGCTTAGTCCTTTTAGCACACAAATCTCAGCAAGTTCCCTTGCTTGATCTATTGTAACCTCTGTACCAACCTTACATGTATAAGGAACTTCTCCATTTATTCTTGGAATTTGACCACTAATATAAGCCACCCCTTGATGAATCATAACAGGGACATAGTGGTATAGAGGTTTGGTTGCTTCTGGTAACTGTATATTTAATTCTTGTAAACGTTGCTCGATTTTTGTCAATCTCATTTCCCCTCCCAGGATAATTTCCACTCATAGATTTTCATTAATAAAATGAATATACTATTACTATTCAAGAGGGGTTGAGGTAAATCCTTCAAGTATCCTTTTCTTAAGAAACTTAATAAGACAGTTGAATCGTCAGCTTTCTCACTGCAATTCTTTTCTAAAACACTGTCCTCCAATCTGCGTTTGCCCTTAGATCCATTTTCCATACAAGCATAATCAATACACTGTGCTTTACTAAAACATCTGTATTATAACTTATCAACTTGCACCAATAACGATGCAAGTCGATGTCCAGAATTTATACTTTTTTAATTAATACAAAAAAACAATGGGACTTTTCCCATCACAGCTTGCCTGAGCTGGAAGCCCACTGCTTTAGCGGTGGGAGGAAAGAGAAGAAAAATGCGGAGTGCCACTGAAAACCGAAGGTTTTTGGCACTTCAAGCATTTTTTTATGCAATTCTTCCTGCCTTCGAGTGGAACGTATGTTCGTTTTATGGTACACTGAAAATAGTTCAACGATTCAGGAAAAGAGGTGTTGGGAATGGCAAAGGAAACATCCCCGACTTTCGTGCTGAAAGTCAAGATGCATACTGATGAGAGCGATGAAAAGCTAATTGAAACCGAGTTGGAAATCAATCGAGCGATCTATAATACGTGCTTGGGCGAACTGTTGAAGCGGGAAAAACGCATGAAGCGGACGAAACGCCACAAACAACTCATTCGTATGTACCGTGCCATTTCCAAGAAACTCGCAGAAGCGGAAAAACAGAATAAAAAAGCTTCCATCAGCTTCTACAAAT
>NZ_ALJG01000186.1 GCF_000286315.1 Paenisporosarcina sp. TG20
TGGCTTTTTGAACACGCTCTTAATGTTATAAACTTGGTATGCTAGTTATTCTTGGTAATACATAATTGGCCGATACAATTCCTTGTTGGGCGAGAACCATGAAAATGGCTGCTGCGATAAATGTAATAAATAATTTCTTTTTCATTATAATTCCTCCAAATAGTTAATAGATATAAATTGAAACTGGTAAAAAATAGCGTTTTGATAGGCTAAAGCAGAACTTTTATATTTTCTGTTTTCACTATATAAATTCCCCAATAAAATCGAGTATTTATAAGCATATCGGTAGTCTTTATTATTTTCAAAATAATGAATTGCAGAGAGAATAACTTGGTCAAAACTCATATCCATTTTGTGTTTAACTTTATATATATTAAAGTGATAGAAAAATGCCATATGCTTTTCTATTGAATCAGCCTCAATTAATGCAAGTCCTTTTTCACACCACTGGGAAACCTTTTGAATATTGTCATTCTTAGAATACTCTTTAACTACCGAGAAAAAGGTTATCAAATGTCCATCCGTGTCGTCCCAATAATCAAGGCTCTCAATGAAATATTCTATTGCTTTTTCACGATTACCTTTTAAAGAATAAAGTGCTCCTAGATTTTGAGTAATTATCCCATCATATTTATTTAACCCAATATCTTTAGCCAACTTTTTTGAAAGTAAAAAGCTTTCTTCAGCACTTTTATATTTTGCTGTCATCATATGCGCAACCCCAGTAACGATATAACAATCAATAGCCCTCGAAAAAATTAGATTATCTTTATAATAATTTAAAGACTTTGTTGAATATTCAATCGTGTTTAATAAATGGTTATTCGAAAGATATGACATGCTAATCGCATGATAAAAATCTGCAAGTTCCCATTCTTCCAAGTGGAAATTAGATATTATATCTAAAGCAATTTCAAAGTGGTTTAAAGAGATTTTAAATTCATTTGTTAAGTAGAAAAATAATCCGCAATTGTTATTAAAGACAAATTTTTGTCTGTCATTGAACTTATCTTTCATCTGATCTAATGCATCTAATAATTTTTTGGGGAATTCAACATCAGTTTCAATAATTAAATATATTCGAAATAAATAGAGATTATACGTATAGAAATTACTCTCATCTTTAAAGAGAAAATTTCTCTCCTTGTAAGATAGTAGCTTTTCCTTAATGTCATCTTTATTTCTATCAATAATTGATTCTTTGTAAAGCAAATAAAGCTCAGATAGGAATTCAATTTCTTGTTCAGTAGAAATGTCCTCATAATCCAGGTTGAGTCTATCCAACAAAAGTTGAAGTACATCTTCACTCGGGATTGTTTGGGTATTCTCAATCTTACTCAAGTAGGACGTGGAACAGATTCCTTTAGCAAGATTAACTTGTTTCATATTCTGTTGTATTCGGGACATTTTGATGAGCAATCCGATATTATTCATATATCCACCTTTTATACTACTAGAGTTTTTGAGTAATATCTACTACTTAAAGTTGGGAAACATAATGCTATTATCACATAAAAAAAGCGTGTTTTAGAAATAAGTTTCCCAACCTAATTATCTTTCTTATTCTATCTTAACGAATTATGATTATATTGTAACTAATTTATCACTTAACCTTACTTTAAATACTAAGTTTATTTGGAATATTTAGCAAATAATAGCTTGATGCAAGCAAAACTATCATTTTAAAAGGAGTTGTTCAGTATGTTTAGAGGAAGAATGTACAAATTAGATCGATTTGAGAATGATTTAGCAGTTCTTTTGGAGTTTCCTAGCTATTCAAATGTACTAGTAGTTCCAACAAATGATTTAAAGCGAAATATGAAAGTTGACGATGTATTATTAGTAAATATAAGAGAAGAAGGATTTAATATTTCAAAAGTAAACATACAAACTGTACAAGCAGAGATGTCAGAAACATTGCATCCAACTCAAAAAATTAGTAGTTATTACATTGACTATGAACTTGGTTGTTTAGTCTACACGACAGCCAGCTAATTATTGCGTTCAATGACACATCGCCGTGTTATAAACATACACATAACAAACCTGTAATTATCTCCTTCGACCCCCGGGGATAATTACAGGTTATTTGAACGAGAGATCATAAATCTTCCCAATGAGAAATCTTATGTTTTTTAAACATGTTCTCATTAGAATATGAGAAGTACTTTGCAGCATTTTTATATTTGTTATTTTCTTGATAAAAGTTCCCCAATAAGAGTGAATATTTCTCTGCAAGTCGATAGTTTTTTGTTTCTTTAAAGAAATTATATGCATCTATTGTCACTTTTTCAAATAGAATTGGATTAGTTTCTCTAGCCAAATATACGTTCAGATGGTGTTCAAATGTTTGATGATGAACAGGATTGTGATTGTCATTAATTAGAGAAAGCCCAAATTCAGCCCATTTTATGACTTCTTTTGAATTTTTTAATTTCGAGTATTCTTTTACTAATGAATGGATAGTAAATAATTTTTCATCATAATCTTCTCTATAACTAAGACTTTCTAAAAAGTATTCAATAGCTTCTTCTGATTGTCCTCTAATTGAAGCAGTGGTGCCTAAATTTTGTGTAATTATTGGAATATGCTCTTTTAAATTAAGCTGTAATGTAATTTTTTGAGCTAGTAACAAGTTTTGATGAGCTTGTTCATATTGATATGTTTCATCTTGAACAATAGCCAAGATTAGATAGCATTCAACAACACGCGAGTTATAGAATCCACTTTTAAAAAATTCTAAAGATTTTTGAATGTAATCAATGCATATTACCCAACGTTGTTGAGTTAAGTAGCAATGACCCAATAAATAGTGGAAATCGGCCTCTTCCCATTTTTCAATATTAATTCTTTTATAATAGATAATAGCTTTTTCATATGATTGAAGTGTTGAAGTATAGTCCAACATAAATGAATAATAACTACCCACACAAGAGTTAAATAAAAACATTTGATAATCGTTAAAATTACTTGAAAGCTCAGATAAAGCCATGATTAGCTCGCTTGTGTCATTTTGAATATCTTGAACGATCAGGGTCAATCTTAGAACCATAAGCTGGTATGTATAATAGTTTGTTGCATCACTGAACAGATAGCGTTCAGCATTAATTTCTTTAAGCTGTCGAGCTGCAAGTTCTCGGTCTTTGTTCATGACTGCATTGAAATAAATCTCACGTATATGCTTAAGATAACTTTCATCGTCTAAATTTTTATTGTTTGTTATGGTAAGTTCAAGTCGATTTAATAGTAAATCAATTACTTCTTGGCTTGGAACGATTGAATTGTTTTCAATTTTACTGAGATAGGAAGGGGTACAGATTCCTTGTGCTAATACTATTTGTTTCATATTTTTTCTAATTCTTTCAAGTTTTATAACGTGTCCAAAGTTATTCAAAGACGATCCCCCTCTGATGAAAGCCATTTATATGATCCGGTTTATTCCATGTATATACAGGACTGACTTTAAATAAAAGCTTATTTAAGAAATATATTTCTTGAAATCATTTTTTTTGCACTCTAATTGTGAAGACTTTCCCATCTTTTTCGACATTTTTCGACGTTCTTTTCAAGTAGAATAGAACTACAGAGAAAATAAGTGAAATTTTAAGATATGGGAGGGGAGAGGCGAATGAAATATGGAACATTAGAGTTTTTTCAAATTCTAATTTGTTTGATGTTTATACATAAGAAAGGCATTTTATCTAAGCCAATACATTTTGTTGCATTTACTTTCTTTGCAATGTTTTTGATGTATTCCATTAACTCCTTACTCCCGATCCTTGTTGAAGGCTTTGTTGTCGTGAAGAAACAAATGAACACAGAAGTCATTCGTTTTTAAGTTACAAATAATTCGCATAATTATATAAAATGATTGTATGTATTATTTTACATTTAAAATTAGTATAAAGCCATCCCATTCAATTTGAAAGGGATGGCTTTATATATAATTATTTAGTTTCTAATGGTTTCACTGCCGGTCCTTCCAAAACTTCACCTTTATACGAGAAGCGTGATCCATGACAAGGACAATCCCAGGAACGTTCACCATCATTCCAATGTACATCACAGCCTAAATGGGTACATGTTGGATTGACTAAATAAAGTTTCCCGTTTTTATCTTTATAGGCACCGACTTTATGATTGTCAACCATCACCAGTCGTCCTTCATCATTTTTCAAACTATCAACTGAATCTTTTGAGCGATCCAGTTTACCTTTAATTAATTCTTTTGCTACATCTGCGTTTATCTTTAAAAAATGTTTAGTATCTTCTTTTTTAAGTTTTGTACGAGTTGGTGAATATAAAGCTTGATAAGTATTAAATTTATTTTGTGCAAGATCTGCAAGCAATAATCCAGCAGCGGTACCATTACTCATGCCCCATTTGAAAAAACCAGTTGCAACAAATACATTCTGTAGATTGGATGTCATATTACCAATGTATGGGATACGGTCGAGTGTTTCTAAATCTTGAGCTGACCAATGAGAATCGATTGACTCAACAGGAAAATGTTCTTTGGCAAATTGGGTTAGCACTTCATAACGCTCGAGTGTAGAAACATCATGACTAGGGTCATCATGATGCCCTGTTTTATGTCCTTCTCCAACAACAAGTAAATAGGTTTCACCTTTATCTCCGTTCGCTGTTCGAATGGAGCGTGTTGGCTTTTCTACATTAATGTACATTCCCTTTAACTGGGGATCAGCTACTTTTACGCAAACCGCATAAGAACGTTGAGGTGATAATCGAGTAAAATACAGGCCGCTTTTATCGTTAAAGGGAAAATGACTGGTAACTAAAACTTTATTTGCATTGATTTTATTGCCTTCTGTTGTTTCAATTACATGGTTATCATCATCATTCTTTAGTGATTCTGCACGTGTGTCTTCGTAAAAAGTCACACCCAGTCCCTGAGCTTCTTTGACTAGTGCGTTGATGTATTTGATTGGATGAAACTGAGCTTGGTTAGGTAGTGTTAACGTTTCACTTACCGAAAATGGAAGATCATTTTTGGATACTGATAGTTCACCGGGAATTTTAAGTTTGTCATAAGCAGACTTCTCCGTATGTAGTTTTTCAACGCCTTTAGGAGTCTCGGCATACATTACGGCGTCACGTTCTTCAAAATCACAATCTATGGAAAGTGTGTCTATCCATTCTTTCACTTGGATACGCGCTTGTTCATTCGCATCAAAATATTGACGAGCTTTTGCTTCCCCGAACGTTTTAATTAATTCATCATAAATAATTCCATGCTGTGAAGTAATTTTAGCTGTTGTAAATCCTGTTGTCCCACTGCCGATCTTGCTACCTTCAATGACGGCCACACTAACGCCTGCTTTAGCAAGTGTGTAAGCTGCTGTAACTCCCACTATACCTGCTCCAACAATACACACATCAATTGTAAGGTCAGATTGTAATGGTGCAAATGTTTTATTTGACCTTTTTTTTCTCCAATATGATTTCGTAAACTCTGGTAATTCTAGTGCACACATAAAATCCCCTCCAGGTAGTTATTCAATCATTATTGCCTGTTTACTCAATATACAATCATGTTGAATTTAAATTAAAGGAAATTTCTGTCGTCTATTAACTAAATTATTAAATATAGTAAGCTTCTGAAATAAAAATAAAGGGAAAATCTTACGGATGTCGAAGTAAGTAACAGACGACAACATGAGGAGGAAATAGCATGACGAAGCGTAAGATAAAGATTGAAGATTTAAGTAAATTGGTTTCGGTGACACAACCCACTTTGGCTCCCAATCAACAAGAAGCCGTTTTTGTACAAACTAAAATTGATGAAAAAGAAAATACATATCAAGCAAATCTATGGCATGTGAACTTAGAGACCAAAGCAATTACACAATGGACCCATGGAAAAGAAAAAGTTTCAAGTCCTTTATATTCTGAAGATGGAACGAAGCTTGCATTCTTATCCACACGAGATGATAAAAACCAACTTTATGTATTATCCACAGAAGGTGGAGAGGCACGTAAAATCACCTCATTTGAGAAGGGTGTCAGTAGTTTTAAGTGGTCACCATACGGAAAGAAAATTTGGTTTTCAGCTTCACTAAAAGAAGGAAAGACCTTTTTAGATGTTCCCGACAAAGAAGACAACAAGAAGAAACCAGAACCGTACATTGTAGACAAAATGAAATATAAAATGGATGGAACTGGTTTGCTTCCCCAAAATACATACAAGCATATTGGTTGTATTGATTTGGAAACGGAGGAAGTGATTCAATTCACTCAAGGAAATCATGATTATGCCTTGCAAGATATTTCGAACGACGGAAAGAAAATCGTATTCAGTGTCAACCGTTCCGAAAATCAGGATTTTGAGTTTCATGAATCCTTATACTTGATAGATGTTGAATCCAAACAAGAGACGACGATTATTGAAGATGGTGGTTCTTATGGTGGAGCAGTATTTTCATTTGATGATAAGAAGTTGGCGTTTGTTGGGAGTGAAGTGACATACAAGAATGCAACACATGCAGAGCTATATGTGTACGATGTGGAATATGGCACTCGGAACATTTTGACAGAAGGAATCGATGCTCCAGTGGGAGATTACGTCGTTGCTGACCATCAACAAGGTGCGACTGCTCCTAGTGTGAAATGGACAAAGGATAACCACTTGTATTTCCAAGTTTCAACAATGGGTGATGTCCGATTATATGCATCTTCTTTAGAAGGTGAAATGTATCCCGCAACTGGTGACGATGAACATATATATGGCTATGATGTGGCAAAATCCGGTGAGTTTGCACTAGTCACTGTTTCCAATCCCACTAAAATTGGTGAACTGTATTTACAAACCATCGCTACAGGTGAAAGACAAAAGTTGACTTCATTCAATGAAACATTTGAAAACGAAGTAGAACTTGTACCAGCACAAGCCATTACTTTTAAGGGTGCTAAAAACTGGGACGTACATGGCTGGTTAATGAAACCTGCAGGTTATGAGGAAGGACAAAAGTATCCATTAATTGTTCAAATTCATGGGGGCCCACATGCGATGTATGCAAATACATTTTTCCATGAGCTTCAGCTATTGGCATCACAAGGGTATGGGGTCCTTTATATAAACCCTCGTGGAAGTCATGGCTATAGCCAACAATTTGTTGATGCAGTTAGAGGTGATTACGGTGGTGGTGATTATGAAGATATAATTGCAGCCTTGGACTCAGTATTAGCTAATAATGTCTGGATTGATGAAAGTCGACTTGGCGTTGGGGGTGGAAGTTACGGTGGCTTTATGACCAACTGGATTGTTAGTCATACGGAGCGTTTTAAAGCTGCTGTCACACAGCGCTCGATTTCGAACTGGGTTAGTTTCTTAGGTGTTTCTGACATTGGATATTATTTCAGTGATTGGCAGATTGGTGCAGACATGACGGATGTAGAGAAACTGTGGAATCATTCACCATTGAAGTATGCAGAGAATATTAAAACTCCTTTATTAATTATGCATAGTGAAAAAGATTTCCGTTGTCCAATTGAGCAAGCAGAACAACTGTATATCACATTAAAGCAGATGAAAAAAGAAGTTGGATTTGTCCGCTTTCCAGACAGTGATCACAACTTGTCACGTAGTGGCTATCCGAATTTAAGATATGCACGATTGGAACAAATTACAAGTTGGTTTAATAAGTATCTGTAAGTTGTAACAATAAGTTATTTGTCAATTATTGTTGGTTCGAGTCTCTCGACAAAACTTGCGTCTGTAATGATTCAATAATAAAAGTTGGCAGTCAGTATAAAATAATGATGAACAAAGACCTTTTTTGTGTACCGGAATGGGTCTTAGTTTTTCAAGAGATAAGAAACCCCATGAACCCCAATGTTCATGGGGTTTTTATTTGTGAAGAGTAACATTCTAACATGGCTTATCTTTGGTGACATTCTTGCTAATCCGATTTGAATAGTTTCCAGGTTGTGAATCTAAATTAAAGAACAATAAAAGAAAATCCAACTTAAAAAGATGGGAGACTATGCTTTTTAAGTCCAGAAAATCACTGGTACTTTAAATAATGGAAAAATGCAGTGGTTTGCATCATGAACACTGGAATTCTGGTATTTTGAGCAAGT
>NZ_ALJG01000187.1 GCF_000286315.1 Paenisporosarcina sp. TG20
GTAACGGAAATCACAAGACTTTAATAGAAGGCTATCTTATAAAGGACCGGGCGCACTTTGCCCGGTTTTTCTTACTTTCTTTAAAAATAAGCGTGCAACTATTTTGAGATTTTTTTAGAAGACCTGAAACTTTCCCGATCCAGGTAATTCTTCAATCAATTCACTACCAAATAGACTTGCTGGCGTATAACTTCCTCCTGGCACGTCTGCATTTAGCAAACGAGTAACAACAGCAAGTGCACCAAAAGCAGTCAAACTATATACATTTGCAGTTTTAATTCGTACTGTTCTTTTTTCTCCTGCTGCATTTCGTGCCTCTCCCCATATATAAGCTGGAGAATTTTTTCGGACCTCTTCATCTGGGCCACTAATGGAGCGGTCCACCCACTTTAGTAAAGTTTTTTGTACAAATGAAGTTGCGAGTATTGGGCGTATCAAATTCATCGAACGAGCGCCAATTATTTTATATGTAGACATTGGAACCCATGTATCAATATTCGCTATGCCGGTCGTGTGATATGCGGTGGAGATATCGCCCCAAGGAATCGTCATTGCTGTTCGGGGACCCCTACCAAAATCGATAGTCCGACTCTTTTTGCCAAGTGATACCTTGGTAATTACTCCATCTTGACGTTCTGCACTAGGAGAGGATAGACCTTGTATCATCGTTTTGAATGTCCCTGGTGAAATCCCTGAATCAGAATCAAAGCCTAGGGAAAGATGCGTTGCATTTGGTAGTAACTCTTTTAGTTTAAGCGCGACACAGTCTGTTGGAATTACATCGAAACCAACCCCGGAGCAAAGAACTACACCTGTTTCGATCGCTCGATTTGCTTGCTCGAAGGCATGAGTATGTTCGAAGACACCAATTTCTCCAGTAATATCGAGGTAATCTGCACCGACGGCAAGACAACCTTCAATCATTGGGGCACTAGTAATTGAAAATGGACCTGCACAATGAAGTACTAAGTTAATACCGACAAGACCCAGTTCTATCTGGTTTTGTTCTTTCAATGAAAATACACGACTTTCAAGTCCAAGTTCATTTGCCAAAGAGTGAATTCTTTCCAGATTCCTACCTGCTAAAATTGGTTTTAATCCCTGCTCAACTGCTGTTCGAGCAATTAATTCTCCGGTATAGCCATTTGCACCGTATATCATCCATGTTCGTTCCATTCAATTAAACCTCCTATTAAATTAAGTTGTAAAAAAGCTAATAATTAATAAAGTGCACTAGAGTGACAGACACTAGTAATAAACATAATTTAAATATGATTAATACAGGTTCAATTGGGTAAATATGTATTACAGTAACGTCGTAAATTAATATGGGCTTTTATGAATATTAAACAATATTCATCATCGTACTGGCAATAAATCTAAAATTATGCTTCCGGTATAGTTACCTTGTTCTTATAGGATTTTAAAAGTAAGTATTATGAGATCATTCATCTATAGAATATATAAAATATGGAGGTTTTTAATTGACGAGACCCAAAACACTAAGTACTCAACATACTTTGAATTATAGAATAAATCTTAAGAAGAAAGAAATGTATAAAAAAGCAAACCAATTGGGTTTTTCTCATGCCTTAGTAGTGGCATGTAGTCAAGAACTAGATTTGTTATTGAACAAGTACCAAGGGATATTTTCAAAAAATGAAGTACGGTAAATATTTCGTATATATACTAATGAAAGCCATCCTCAATGTGTATGAGATTTCAATCTATTCCCATTAATATATACTACAAGTTTAGTTTACCTATCTACTCAAAAGAAGTCATATAATAAATCCTACGAAGGTGTTTCATAAACGTATTATAGAAGAACGAATATATATGCATTTTGAGTCTTTAGGTCTTATGTGTAAAATAGGGATAGGAAGTCTATTTGAAGAAGGTGTTTACAATGAATTCATATATTATCATTGGTGCTGGGATATTAGGAGTATCTACCGCTTATCAGATAGCGAGATCTGGGGCCAATGTAACAATAGTGGATAGGCAAGATATAGGACAGGCAACCGATGCTGCTGCTGGTATAATCTGTCCTTGGCTATCGCAAAGACGTAACAAGGCGTGGTATTCTCTAGCGAAAAGTGGAGCAGCTTATTACCAAGAGCTAATTACACAACTTGAAGAAGATGGGGAAACGGAAACAGGGTATAAACGTGTCGGAGCGATCAGTATTCATACAGATAAGGAAAAACTCATTAAAATGGAGGAACGAGCGATTAAAAGACGTCATGATGCCCCTGAGATTGGAACTATCGGTCAACTAACTTCAGTGGAAACTACAGATTCATTTCCTCCATTGTCTTCAGAATATAGTTCTGTTCATGTTAGTGGTGCAGCTCGAGTAAATGGAAGGGCACTTCGACAATCGGTTGCCAACGCTGCTAAGAAGCATGGAGCTACATTTATTTATGGATCCGCTGAAATTGAAGTTAGTGACTCGAAAGTTACAGGTGTCCTTGTAGGTGAAGACCGATATACTGCTGACTGTGTAATTGTTACTGCAGGGGCATGGGCTGAACAACTATTATCACCACTAGGTATAACCTTACAACTAACAGCTCAGAAAGCACAAATTGTCCATCTTCAAGTAAAAGAGACACAAACGGATGATTGGCCAGTTGTTATGCCGCCAAATGATCAATACATATTAGCTTTTGATAGAGGTAAAGTAGTTATTGGCGCCACACATGAAAATATGAGTGAATTTGACCTTCGTATCACTGCTGGAGGCTTACATGAAGTTTTAGACAAAGCATTGTCAGTTGCCCCTGGTTTAAAAGACAGTATGGTTGTTGAAACGCGAGTGGGTTTTCGGCCATTTACTCCAAACTTTCTTCCAATCATTGGGGAGGTACCAAAATACAAAGGACTTCTCCTCGCGAATGGACTTGGAGCTTCTGGGTTAACGGTAGGGCCATTTCTCGGTGCACAACTAGCAAAACTTGCACTGGGTGAAGAAGTTTCTATTGATTTAAGCCTATACGATGTAGCGCAGGCTATAGTGTAGTTGACATTATTTCTAGTTTGAAAAAAAGAATGGATTACATGAGGGGGTCACTCATGCGGTCCATTCTTTTCTTTTAGACAACCAAAGCCGGTACAAAGAACTCCTTGTACAACTCTTTCATTATCTTCGTTTCGTCATGTTTCAGGACACCGAAAACGAGACTAACTTCAGACGAGCCTTGGTTAATCATTTCGATATTTGCACCTGTTCGAGATATGGCAGCGGTGGCCCGCGCTGCCAAGCCGGTGGAGTTTCTCATTCCTTCTCCAACAATGACAATCATTGAGAAATTACTATTAATATGAACCTCGTCTGCATGCAATTCAGTTTTCACACGATGAACTATGCGTTCTTCAATTTCAGAGTTTAATTGATGACTACGTAAAATGACTGAAAGGTTATCGATACCGGAAGGAGAGTGTTCGTAGGAAATCTCTTCATCTTCAAGAATTTGCAACAACTTCCGACCGAATCCTATTTCCCGATTCATTAAATATTTACTGACATAAAGTGTGGAAAAACCACCGTCAGCTGATATCCCGGTGACTGGTCTAAATGAATGCTCTCGTTCCGCCACTATCATCGTACCAGGTGCTAAAGGGTTGTTTGTATTTTTAATGCAAACAGGAACAGACTCTTTAAACGCAGGCATCAGTGCTTCATCGTGTAAGACTGAGAAACCTGCATATGACAACTCTCGCATTTCCCGGTACGTCATTTTAACGATTTCTACAGGATTTTCAATAATTTTCGGATTGGCTGCATATACGTAATCGACGTCTGTAAAGTTTTCATACAGTTCAGCTTTTACTGCAGCCGCTAAAATTGATCCAGTAATGTCTGAACCACCCCGTTCAAATGTCCGCAGAATGCCTTCTTCCGTGAAACCGAAGAATCCTGGGAATACGGTGATGGTATCTTTTTCTCTTAGGCAGGATAGTTGGTTGTAGGATTCTAGTAGCGCTTGTGCGCGTCCTGGAAATCCATTAACAAGTAAACCGGCATCTTTTGGATTAACGTATTCTGCATGAAGGCCAATGGAAATAAAATAGGCAGCAACAAGTTTGGCCAAATTGTCTTCCCCACTAGCTTTTAATTGATCTAAAAACAGTCCTGGATTTCCTTTATCGGCGGCTAGGCGGTTGAACAAGTCAGTTTCAATAATGTCTTGAATTTCACGACCAAGATCAAGACCCTCTGCTATTTGAACATATCTCTCAATTACTTTGTTGAATTGCTCGCTAACATTTTCACTACGTAGTGAGGCTTCTGCAAGTTTAATTAGTAAATCGGTAACTTTTACATCATCTTCAAACCTTTTCCCTGGAGCAGAAACAACAACAATTTTTCTCGAAGGATCTGCTTTTACAATAGCCCCTACTTTTTTAATTTGTTGAGCACTTGCAACAGATGTTCCACCAAATTTACATACTTTCATTCTATCCAGTCCCATCATTTTTTTAATTGAAAAAGGTTGTTATAAATATTATATAATACTATAATGTCTTTATGAGAAAAACAAATGTTTTTTTACAGTGTACACATTATAGGGGGAAGCGTCAATATGAATAATGAAATATCGATCGGTTTATTAGGTCTAGGAACAGTTGGTAGCGGAGTAGCTCGAATACTGAATCAACATCAACAGGATCTACATCATAAATTAGGGGTTCAAGTGTCTATTAAAAAGGTACTAATTAAAGATGAACATAAAGAAAGACTTTCTATTCTTGATCGCAATGTATTTACCACAGATGTCTATGAAATATTAAACGACCCTTCAATTGATATTATTGTCGAAGTGATGGGTGGTATAGAAGAAGCGAAGCAATCAATTGAAAGCGCACTTCTTGCTGGGAAGCAAGTTGTAACAGCCAATAAAGACGTGATGGCTGAACATGGACATGAACTTTTGAAATTAGCTGATAGAGAAAGATGCGACTTGTTTTATGAAGCGAGTGTTGCAGGTGGCATCCCAATTATCCGTACATTGGAAGATGGACTCGCATCTGATAGGATTTCAAGTTTGATGGGAATTGTTAATGGAACGACAAACTTCATTCTAACTAAAATGAAACAGGAAAATATGAGTTATGAAAAAGCTTTAGCACAGGCAACTGAGTTTGGCTATGCGGAAGCGGATCCATCTTCGGACGTTGATGGGTTGGATGCAGCACGAAAAATGGTCATTTTATCTTCACTAGCATTTTCAACAGAAGTTCACCTAGAAGACGTATTGGTGAGAGGGATGAAAGAAATTCAGGATGGGGATTTGGAGCTTGCAAACAGCTTTGGCTATACAATGAAGATGGTAGGAACATCGAAAAAAGATGAAGAAGGAATAGAAGTTTCAGTGGAACCAATATTCTTAGCAAATTCTCATTTGTTAGCATCTGTAAACAATGAATTTAATGCTGTCTATATTTATGGAGATACAGTAGGTGAAACAATGCTTTACGGACCAGGTGCAGGATCGTTGCCGACTGCAACATCAGTTGTTTCAGACATAATTGCAGCATGCCGCAATTTATTGCTCGAAGTAAATGGTAAGAGAGTACATGCTGCACAGCACAAACGAGTAATCAAACCAGCAAACTGCTGTTACGCTAAATATTTCCACCGTTTACTGGTTAAAGATGAAGTAGGTATGCTTACAAAACTGACTTCCATATATAGCAAACATAATGCAAGCCTCCAATCAGTTATGCAACATCCAATTAAGAATGAGGGGATGGCAGAAGTCATTCTATTAACACATCAAATTTCCAGACAACAGCATTTGGACGTTATCGAAAACTTAGAAGGAATAGCTAGTATTATTAGCCATTATCGTATAGAAGGGGAGGAGTCAGCATGAAATGGCCTGGATTAATCGAACATTATAAAGAATGGCTTCCAGTAACAGAGAATACACCATCATTGACTTTACAAGAAGGCAATACCCCTTTGGTCCACTTGGGTAAATTATCTGAGAAATGGGGTATCGATCTTCATGTGAAATTGGAAGGTGCTAACCCCACTGGATCTTTCAAAGACCGGGGCATGGTAATGGCTGTGGCAAAAGCTAAAGAAGAAGGGAAAACGGTTCTTGTATGTGCATCAACCGGTAATACCTCTGCATCAGCCGCAGCATACGGAGCAAGAGCTGGAATGCGAACAATCGTGGTTATCCCAGAAGGACGTATCGCACTAGGTAAGCTAGCCCAGGCAAAAATGTACGGAGCAGAAATTCTAGAGATTAAAGGAAACTTTGATGAAGCTCTTAAAATGGTACGCGAAATAGGTCAGGAAGATGGGATTGCTCTAGTCAATTCTGTCAATCCCTATCGTTTGGAAGGACAAAAAACAATTGCGTTTGAAATTATCGACCAACTAGGGAAAGTACCAGATATCCTCGCTTTACCTGTTGGCAATGCTGGTAATATTTCAGCTTCATGGAAAGGTTTTAGTGAATACGCAGTAAAGAATAGCGTGAAACGTCCATCATTGCTTGGAGTACAAGCAGCAGGAGCTGCACCAATCGTTAATAACCAAATTGTCGAGAATCCTGAAACTATTGCTACAGCCATCCGAATTGGTAATCCAGCTAGCTGGAATCTTGCATTAAAAGCTCTTGACGAATCAAATGGCACCATTTTGGCTGCGACAGATGAAGAAATTTTAGAAGCGTATCAACTTTTAGCATCAACAGAAGGTATCTTTGCGGAACCAGCATCATGTGCATCAATTGCTGGAATTAAAAAGCAAGTTGAGAACGGAATGTTAGAAAAAGGGTCGACAGTGGTCGCAATCCTAACCGGAAATGGTTTAAAAGATCCGGAAACAGCGATTTCAGTCAATAAACATAAGGAACTTCTAGTGCCAGAAAATATGGAACGCTTTTGGGAGGACTTAAAGAAAGGTGTGAAGGCATGAGTTGGAAACAATTTTCTGTAATAGTCCCAGCATCGACAGCAAACCTCGGTCCTGGATTTGATTCAATCGGATTAGCTCTTAACCTTCACATGTCGATTGATATATCACCGGCTTCTGAATGGGCTGTTGAATATAGTAATAAAGAGTATCAACATTTATCTAGTAACTCGGATAATTTGATTGTTTCGACTGCACAAGTGGTTGCTGGACAGTTTAATCTTGAACTTCCAACTTCAAAACTGAATGTGGAAACGGATATCCCACTAGGCAAAGGGCTCGGAAGTAGTGCGGCAGCAATAGCAGCAGGAATTGAAATTGCTGACCGTTCTCTAGGTTTGAATTTATCGATGAAAGAAAAAGTTAAAATCGGCAGTGCTATGGAAGGTCATCCTGACAATATTTCGGCTTCTTTTTTAGGAGGTTTAACGATTTCATATTTTGACGGGGATCAACTAGAAGGAATCCATGTACCGGAAGTCGATATTGGCGTTTTGATACTGGTGCCGTCTACAGAATTTCTCACCAAAGAATCGAGAGGATTGCTACCTGAAAAGCTCGACCATAATGTAGCTATACAAGGGAGTGCTGCGGGGAATGTGTTATCTGGCGCATTGACCACCGGTGACTGGAATACTGCTGGTCGCATAATGGAAAAAGATACATTCCACGAACCTTTTCGTAAATATAGATTTCCAGACTTCGAAGCTATCCGTCAAGCTTGCAGGCAGGCTGGCGCTTATGGCTCTGCTATAAGCGGAGCGGGACCATCTCTATTCATTGCAGTTAGAAAAGGTGATGAGCAGAAAATCGGAATGGATTTGAAAGAAAAGTTCCCACATTATGAATGTCTCATAACTAAACCTTCACTAACTGGTATAAGGTCCTACGAAAATAGAGTGGATTAGGATTCATGGCAATAAGTATGTTTATGCTTTCTTAAAGAACCGGGCGCACTTTGCCCGGTTTTTTTTACAATATAAGAAACCACCGTGGCTTACGTTTCACGTAAGCCACCATCTACCATGAAAAGTGATCTTCAAACAAAAAGTAGGTAATAGTAAAACCCTTCAAAAAATAGGTTTGATATTATTTTTTGTCTACAATTGTTTTCATACAAAAGTATATAAAATTGATGTGCCATAAAACCAGTATTCCCGGTATTTTAAGTAGTAGGTTCTAGTATGAAACCGCTGATTTGCGCTCCAG